>CACGFX010000017.1 GCA_902572395.1 uncultured Synechococcaceae cyanobacterium | reverse complement strand
TGGCGGTTCTTTAGGATTAAAACTCCAAAGTCTTAATCATATAATTTATGGAATAGCAAATAATGAATTTAATGAAAAAAAAGCTAAGGATAAAAAACTTGCAACTTTTGTTAGCTGTGACCTTAGCTTATTAAAAAAATGTGAGCTAGTAATTTTGGCATTGCCTATCAAAGATTTGATCAGTCCGTCTCAACAATTAGTATCATCAATACCTAAAGAAGCAATACTAACTGATGTAGGCTCTGTTAAAGAACCAATTGTAAATACATGGGAAAATTTACATCCTCTATTTATTGGATCTCATCCAATGGCAGGAACGGAAAAAAAAGGAGTTGATTCAGGTTTTGAAGGTCTTTTTAAAAATGCAAAATGGATTATCACGCCAACACAAAAAACTGATTTGAATGCAATCAGAACTATTTCCAAGCTCATAAAATCAATGGATTGTGAAATTTGCCAAGCTTCGCCTAAAGAGCATGATCAAGCTGTTTCTCTAATTTCTCATTTGCCTATATTTTTAGCTACTGCCCTAATAGAAACTGCGCATGCAAAAAATAATCAATCTTTATTAGATCTCACGCAAAAATTGGCTGCTACAGGATTTGCTGACACTTCGAGAGTTGGGGGCGGCAATGAACAACTAGGCATAGATTTAGCTATTAATAATCAGATTAATGTTTTAAATTCCATAAATAATTTTAAAAAAAAGCTTAATATACTTGAATCTCTTATTGAAGAAAAAAATTGGGAGTTACTTTCTAACAAACTCGCTGAAGCGAAAGAAATCAGACAAAATTTTATAAACTAAAATTCTCTATACCTTTGGAAGCTAAAATTTGCCTTGAAACCATTAATGCAGACTGACTAACACCTGCAGTCCCCTCTCCTGGATAAATCGAATCTCCACATAGCCATAAACCTTCAAAAGGTGTCCTACTTGATAATCCAAATAACCCAAAAATATCCGGATTTTGACCAAGCCCACCTACTATTCCATTAGGTCTATTTGTCCATTTTTCAAAACCCAATGGAGTTGCTAATTCCCTATGTAACCAATTTTCAGAATCAATATCAAATTGACTTTCCAATTCAAGAGATATTTTTTTCATGAAATCATTTTTCTTCTTTAAGTAAGTTTGTTTATCTAGATCAAACCAATCTTTAGTTTTAGTAAAGATACTAGCAATTAAAGTAACCTCACCTTTTGGCGCTCTTCCATCTCCATCATCACTAATTGATACAAATAACGAGCAAAATTCTTTCGAAACAAATTGATAATGATTGGAGAATGTTTTTTTAATATGTTCTTTTTTTAATGCTGAATAAAAAACTACAGCTCCACTTGGATCAGGCAAATTATTAAGTCGATTTTTATAATATTTTTTTCTTTCTAAAGGATCTTTCAAATGCTTTAGCAAAGATTGTGGAGGCGCAGTATAAATAACATCTTTTGCTTGGTAAACAAAAGATTTTTTTTTCGAATAAGCAGATACTGTCCAACACATATTTATGTTGTCAAAAGTTATAGATTTAACTTCTTGCCCAAAAATTAAATTAACTCCAGTTTTAATCAATGAACTTTCTAATGATTCACTCAAAGACTGCATAGATTTTTTAAGATGCCACAGACCATGTGGCTGTTGACACATCTGCAGAACAGTAGATCCGTATAATGCTGCAGTATTATAAACGTCCTCTTGAGAATAAAGTTTGAGTTGAAGATTTAAGAATTTAATTAAGCGCTCATTCTTAGATAATCCACATATACGTAATAAATCAAAAATAGTAGATTTAAGTAAGAAACCTGTGACAAGGTTTGAAGGGACAAGTGCTTTAAGAAGTTGAGAAAAATCCCAAAAATTACTTATTGGTAATACAGGATTATTATTAGCAAATATCCAATTACTTTCATGTATTAGGGTACAAAGTTTCCAAAATTTTTGACTCCCAGGAAACTGCATTTCTCGTTCAGTAATCCATTTACTTTTTTCATACCAAATAGGAATAGGATTACAACCATCATTTAAATCAACAATGCAAGCAGGGTCTAAAATTGTCGCTTCTGGTGATGGAATATCTAAAAAATCAAAAATTCTAGAATGTATTCCCCCCTTCTCTAAACCCGCAACTTGAGTTGCGCCAACATCAAAAATATAATTCTTTCTTTTAAAAGTACCTGCACACCCTCCGGCTTGAGTATGAGATTCGATTAAAGTCACTGATAAGCCTTGTTTTGATAAAATCGCTGCAGAAGTTAGTCCTGCTATACCAGCACCTACAACAATTACTTCAGACTTACTCATTAAAATGCAAAAATTATCCCCTATTGAAATTAACGAAATTTGTGAAGAATTAGGTGAAACTTATCCAAAAAGTGTTGAGCAAGTACATGGGGGTGATATTCATAGTGCTTGGCAAATAGAATTCTCAAACAAAAAGTTTTTCCTTAAAAGAAACATTAGAAACAAAAAATTTCTTGAATTTGAAAAATATTGTCTCCAAAATTTGAGAAAATATATTAATCACGAAAATTTAGTTGTTCCTGAAGTTATTGCATATAAAAATATTAAAAATATAGAGATTCTTTTAATTGAATGGATAGATATGCATAACTTTGACCAAAAAAAACTTGGAAAAGGTTTAGGTGAGTTGCATTTAAAATCAGCTGAATCTAATCCCAAAATGTTTGGGTTTCCAGTTGAGGGTTTTATCGGAACAACAGATCAGAAGAAAGGCATGGAAGATAATTGGATAGATTGTTTTTTAAACTTGCGGATAATACCTCAACTATTAATTCTCAAATCAACGACTTTAGATAAAGAAATTATCAATAAAGTTAAAGAAAAAATTAAATCAGAATTAGTGAATCACAAACCAATAAATGCTCTAGTTCATGGTGATTTGTGGTCAGGAAATGCAGGAATGGACAAAAGTGGAAAGGGGGTTATTTTTGACCCGGCATCTTGGTGGGCAGATAATGAAGTAGATATAGCTATGACAAAATTATTTGGAGGTTTTAGAAAAGAATTTTATGAAGAATATCATAGAGTTTTTCCTATAAAAAACGGATTTGAAAAAAGAATTATTATTTATAATTTCTATCACATATTGAATCATGCCAATATGTTTGGAGGAGGTTACTTAAAACAAGTTAAAGATTACGTAAAAGCAATACTCAATATGTAATCTTTAACTACCCTAAATATGTCTTCTTAAGATTTTGTACCTTATCTAGAACAGCTTCACGATTTTCACTGGTACGAAGATTTTGCCAACTCCATTGACCAACAACAATTACGCCTAGAAGTTCTAGTAAACCAGGGAGAATTGGGAAAAAGTTTATCGTGTCAATGACAACTTTAATTATTATCTGAGCTATTACGACAACAGCAATTATGCCAGCCGCCTTGCCGTACTTACCCATTTGAGTCCAATCAACATTACCAAGGGTTTCGTTGACTTTTCCCATAACATCAGAGTACTTCTCTGAAAAACTTTTGGTTTCTGAGCTTGTATCGGAGCCGGAGTCTTGCTTTGACTCTGGAGTGTTATCACTCATGAATTCAGTAAACTTAATATATGAACCAGACAGTATCGGAAAAAACGTCTATTGACTACCTTTTTGTTGTGCAAAATTCCGAACCGAAACATTTTGTATTTTTTTATAGGCGTTGGTATATAGGGTTTCTGGAGATATATAAACTTAAAATTTATTTATAAAAACTTCACATTATTGTGTAGTTCTAACAAAAACATTAATAAATCACAGTAATGAGAAAAATATAAAAGGCTAAAATTTTTATTTTAATTATTATGTTTTCATAGTTTAGCTCGCAAACATTAAGGGATCGAAATGTCCAAAGATATCAAATTTAATTTCTTAAACTCTGATGAAGAAGAAAGATATCAAAAACATTTAGCCCTCAAAGAAATAGGTTATGAGGGTCAACTATATCTTAAAAACAGCTCAGTATTATGCATTGGTGCAGGTGGGCTTGGGTCTTCCGTTTTGCTTTATTTAGCTGCAGCAGGAATTGGGAGAATTGGAATAGTTGATAACGATCAAGTTGAAAAGTCTAATCTCCAGAGACAAATAATTCATGAAACAAATACTATTGGTAATCTTAAAATTGATTCTGCCAGAGAAAGAATAAAAAAATTCAACCCTAATTGTGAAATATTAACCTTTTCAAAGAGAATTAATCCTAAAAATGCTCTCAAATTAATAGAGGAGTTTGATGTTATTTGTGATTGCTCGGATAACTTTGGCACAAGATATTTAATAAATGATTCATGCCTTATATTAAATAAACCCTTAGTCTTTGGAAGTGTACAAGGCTTTGAAGGGCAAGTGAGTGTTTTTAATTTACATAAAAATAGTCCTAATTTAAGAGACTTACTTCCAGAATCACCTTCAAAGAATGCTGCCCCTAGTTGTGCTGAATATGGGGTTGTGGGAGTTTCAACAGGTTTAATAGGAATACTTCAGGTTAATGAAATTATCAAAATCATTTTGAAAAAAGGTGAAATATTAGATGGGAAGATTTTAATTTTTGATTTATTTAATATGAATATGAAAAAATTACATCTAAAAAGTGATCAGTTAAATAAACGAATAAAAAATCTGTCTCAGTTTGAGAGCTTTTATAATAATAATGATGAATATTGTGAGAAAAACGATAAAATTAACAGTATTAATGCCAATGACTTTAATAATTTATACAAAGCAAAACCTAATAAAATTCTTTTAATTGATGTTAGAGAAAATGAAGAATTTTCTAAATCTGCAATAGAGGGATCTATCTCAATTCCCTTAAGTCATTTGAACCAAGAATCTGACTTACAATTTATTCAAAAAGAAAGTTTAAATAAAGAGGTTTTCACTATATGTAAATCGGGGAAACGTTCCGAAAAAGCTTCAAGAATCTTGTCTAAATTCAAAATTCAATCAAGATCTATTGAAGGCGGCATTGAAAAGATAAAAAAATTATTGTGCAATTAATTGTTTAAGAATAAGTTAGAAATCTACACCTCTTTTCAAATCAACTCCAACATTTGCATAATGCTTATGACAAACCATTTCAGAGTAAACATCAGCTAGTTCAAAGTAGGAAGGTTCATTTTTACATCTCCCAGTAATTACAACTTCTGTATCCTCTGGTTTTTTTAAGAGCGTTTGATGTATCGATTCCACAGGTAATAACTCTAAATCAACAGTTGGATTCAATTCATCTAAAATAATTGTTTTATACAAGCCAGACAAAATAGCAGCTTTAGCAATTTCCCATGCTCTTTCCGCCTCAACATAATCAATTGGTTGTTGCTGACCTCTCCATACGATGGCATCTCTGCCTGAACGCAAATGATCCACTAAATGAGGGTAACTCTCTCTCAAAGCTTCTATGGCAGCATCTTCGGTATATCCATTTCCACCTTTTAACCACTGTAATATTAAAACTCTATGACTTTTATCTTGAGATATTCCTTTACCGATAGCTTGAAGAGCCTTACCGAGTGCACTTGTGGATTTACCCTTTCCTTCACCTGTATAAATCTCAATTCCACCACTAGCACTACTATTTTTGGTTAGTTCTGATAAGTTTCCTATCAAACGTGGTCTCATTTCTGAATGGAGTTGAGATATTCTTACCAAAGAGGGCGGGGCTGCCCTTCCAGTAATAATTATTTCTAATCCATCTGGACGATTCTGAAGAGAATCAACTACTTCATTGATATCAAGCATTCCTAAATCAAGAACTGGATTTAACTCATCCAGTACAACTACAGAATAAAGAGAACTAGCAATTGCTCCTTTAGCAATATTCCAACCTCTTTTGGCCTCACCAACATCAAACTTTGTAACTTGGTCAGCAGTAAAGAATTCAGATCTTCCTGTCCTTACATGGTCAATTAAATGTGGAAAGCCTCTTTGTAAAGCCTCTATAGCTGAATCCTCGTCATATGGCCTCTCAGGGCCTTTTAAAAATCTTAGAAGTAAAACTCTTGACTGTCTTTTTTCGCATATTCCTAATCCTATCGTCCTGAGAACTACGCCCAATGCAGCCTGGCTTTTCCCCTTACCCTCTCCATCATAAATATGTAATTGACCTTTTGATCTCTCTTGACTGTCACTTGCTGTGACAATTCCAATTCCTCTATTTCTACTCGTATTCGTCAATTGAACAAAATTAGTAAATTTAATCTAAGATATAGATAAGAATATTATTAAAGATTTAATAATAAATTCAACCTATTCATAGGTAATTTGAATTTTAAAGTAATCAGCATGTTCAATCAACTAGAAATTCTCTCTGATGAACAAAGTGAAAAGCTTTATACAATTAGAAGATACATTAAGAATCTTGATAGTGTTTGTATTGCTTATTCCGGAGGAGTTGACAGTACATTAGTAGCATCATTAGCATTCGAGCAATTAGGTAGCAAAGCAATTGCTATAACTGGTATTTCTCCTGCATTAGCCAATAGCCTTCGTGAAGAAGCAAGAAGGCAAGCAAAATGGATTGGAGTAAAGCATGTAGAAATTAAAACATCAGAATTAGACCAATCAAGTTACAGTGAAAATCCTAAGGATAGGTGCTTTGCATGTAAAAAAGAGCTCCACAAACATACAACCTACCTCTCTAAAAAACTTAATTACAAGATTGTTTTAGATGGAGTCAATCTGGATGATCTTAAAGATTACAGACCAGGTATACAAGCCTCAAAACAAGCAGGAGTTATCTCTCCCCTTGCAAAATTTAAAGTCTCAAAACAAGACATTAGGGATATATCAAGAGCATTGGGATTCCCTTGGTGGGATAAACCTGCTCAACCTTGCTTATCATCAAGATTTCCTTATGGCCATAAAATAACTAGTGAAAGGCTAAAAATGGTTGAGAAAGCAGAAGAATATCTTAAAGAATGTGGATTGTCGGAGGTTAGAGTTAGATGCCAAGGCTTAACTGCAAGAATAGAAATTCCCAAAGATGACTTTAAGTATTTTTTTAACAAATATCATTTTAGTGAGTTAGTTAAATATTTTTCTAATTTAGGATTTAATTGCACAAGTTTAGATCTTGAGGGACTAGTAAGTGGAAAATTAAATAGGTAAATATTGTCAAACAACCGTTCTGATCTGTTTAGAGACTGCTGAAGGTGGATTTCGCTCAATGACACGCAAAGAATGTTCTTTAGCCATCAAAGATTCAATTAAATATTGACTAGCAAGTTCAGGCATCATATTTTGACCACATGTAAAAATATCGACTGCCGAATAATTAGATTCAGGCCAAGTATGTATTGAAATATGAGATTCTGCCAGTAATGCAATTGCAGTAACCCCCTGAGGCTCAAATTTATTACTTATCAAATTCAAAACTTTTGCATTTGCCAATTTAGCAGCTCTATTTAAAATACAGCGCAAAAAAGATTCGTCATTTAATTTTTCGCGACCGCATCTATAAAGTTCCAACAAAAGATGTTTACTTTGATGACTTAATTCTTGCTGATCACTTAACGAACTTAAAATTTGATTTTTTTTGTAGATTTCCATTTAAGAAATTTATATGAAATTAAGATTAGCTAAAAATCATGACTTTTTTAAATTATAAGTGAATCATTTGTGACGAGGCTAAGAAAGACTGATTAAATTTATCTAAATGTGTCGCACTTATAAAACATTGACTATCTTTCCCAACAGAATTTAATAACAAATTTTGCCTGGTTAAATCTAATTCTGCCAAGACATCATCCAATACAAGTATTGGAGGAACATTTAATGTTTTAGTTAATAAATCGAGTTCAGCCATCTTTAAAGCCAAGATAAAAGTCCTTTGCTGTCCTGAGGAACCATATTTTCTAACTGAAACATTATTGATTAGAAACTCAACATCATCACGATGAGGGCCAAAATTACATTTTCCAGTCAATGCTTCTATTGAACGCTGATTTAAGAGTTGTTCCGCTATTTTTTTACTAATAACTTCTTCGTCTTCTTCTTCTGGACTTATATTTTGTATCCCCGAAAGATAATTGATGTCTATTTGCTCTTGAGATTTACTTAAATGATTATGCCAATATTCAACATATGGTTTTATTTTTAATAAAGCTCTTCTTCTGCGCCTAAAAATTCTTGTACTTATTATTGACATTTGAATATCAAAGCTTTCAACAATATCTGTGGATTGGGTTTTTAAGAAACTTTCCGAACGCCAAAAATGACTTCTTTGTTTTAAAAGCCTATTAAATCTACTTATAAGGTCTAAATATACTGGTTCAAGCTGAGATACGACTTTATCAATCCATATTCTTCGATAACTGGGTTCATTTCTAACAATATCTATATCATTAGAACAGAAACATACACTCCGAATATAATTCTTTATTTCACTCTGTTTTTTCAAGATTGATTCATTAACATAAATTCTTTTAGGCCCTTTTCGGAATAAATTTAACTTCAAATCATCTTTAAAATTTATCTGTCCCATAACTATAGCTATATCACTATCGTTCTCTATTAAGTCTTTATCGCTTAGTGCTCTATTAGATTTTAATTGACTTAAAAATTCAACCGATTCAAGTAAATTTGACTTGCCAATACCATTGCAACCAAGAACAATTGCTCTTTGCTCTTTTAAATCAATTTCAAAACTTTTATGGTTCCGAAAATTTTTAATTTTTAATTTATTTAAAAAAATTTTTTTTGTGCATTCATTAATTAAATTAGCTAAGTTTAAAATATTTAGATTTTCTTTAAAGAAATTGAAAAATTAAAGGGCATGTAGCTCAGTTGGATAGAGCATCAGATTCCGGTTCTGAGAGTCGGGGGTTCGAATCCCTCCATGCTCGTAAAGTGATTTTTAAAGTTTATATCCCATTACTCTTATTCCATTTGGATCTAGTATGAATCCATTTTCCTCTAAACTTATAAAAGAAGATACTGGAGCCTGTACAGAAATACTGCATCCTGGCATTTCTCTATTTATTTTCTCAAGAGTTACTTGAAGCAATATTGAATAATAAAGTTGCTGATTATTGCCAGGCAATGCGCTTAAATTCCACAAGTTAGCATTCAATCCCTTGTCGGACGTAACCCTTACAAAGCCATATAATTTATTTTTCAATTCATTCTGTATGGTAAAAAAGAAATTACTTTTCTGAATAGCCTCAGAAAGAGGTTTTATTGGAAAGGTCTCACAACCACAATTCGCTAAAAGTTTATTAACTTCTTTAGCTAGGGGGATTTGAGAAGAGTTAACGAAATAACCTTCTGGAAGAACAAGTTTTTTTTTAGAAAAATATTGCAATTATCAACCTGTATTTCTCATGCCAGCTGCTATTCCATTAATAGTTAAAAGTGCTCCCCTCAATAGTTCACTTCTGCTGTAAGCTCTTCTAGATTCATCTTTATCCATAACAAATTCGCTTATTGGGGGTTGTCTTGTCTGGTCTCTTAATCTTCTAAGAAGTGAAACTTGCAAAAACCCTAATGGAATAATTGTCTTATTTCTCAAGCTTACTGATGATTTCAAGTCTCTATCAGATTCTAAGAGCTTATTTTTACCAGTAATTTCAAGTATTAAAGATTTTGTAAGATTATATTCTTTAGAAATTACTTCAAAAATATCATCAAAAGAATGTTTATTCTCTTTACTACCAAGAGTATCAACATAATATCTAGCAACTTCCAAATCCACCTTAGATAATGTCATTTCTACCTTAGATATGAGCATCCTAAAAAATGGCCATCTTTGATGCAGAACTCTTAATAATTCAATTTGTTGAGGATCAGAATTTAATTCAGATGACAATGCAGTGCCTACTCCAAACCAACTTGGCAAAAGAAATCTACTTTGTGTCCAACCAAACACCCATGGAATAGCTCGTAAACTTGATAAATCTTTTGCACCTTTTTTTCTTCTAGCAGGCCTACTAGATATCTGTAATTTACTTATTTCTTCTATTGGAGTTACCTCTTGAAAGAAATTTAACAAATCAGGATTCTCATGCACTAATTTTCTATAATGAGACCTTGATGTTTCTGCCAACCTAGACATGAATTGATTCCATTCTGGAGTAGCGTCAAGTCTATTATTGACCAAACTATTTTGAATCACCGCTGTAGTAACAGTCTCAAGATTGTATAAAGCTAGTTCGGGAAGACTATATTTGGAAGCTAAAACTTCACCTTGTTCTGTTATTTTTATTCGCCCTTTTAAAGTGCCGCTTGGTTGAGCCAATATTGCCTGATAGGCTGGTCCTCCACCTCTTCCTACAGAACCACCTCTTCCATGAAAAAGTCTTAGCAATATGTTATTTCTACTTGAGAGATTTTGAAGAGCTATTTGGGCTCTATGAATTTCCCAGTTACTAGAAACAAACCCCGAATCTTTATTGCTATCAGAATATCCGAGCATTAATTCTTGGAGAGGTTTAAAAGATTCTCCTACTTTTGGCAATAAAGATCTATAAAAATCTAATTTAAACAACTTTTCCATTACTTCTGGTGCTCTTTTAAGGTCTTCCACAGTTTCAAAAAGAGGAACAACTAATAATTTTGACTTTTGTGAATTTTGATTAAGGAGTCCCATTTCTTTGGCGAGTAAGAGAACTTCAAGCAAATCAGATGCACTATGACTCATTGAAATTACATAAGAATGGCATATGCGACTTCCAAATTCTTGCTGCAGTCTCTTGACCATTTTAAAAACTGAAAAGGTTTCTTCTGTAGGTTTTGTCCAGTTAACCTCAGATGGAATTAAAGGCCTTTTTGTATTTAATTCGTCTATAAGCCATTTAATTTTCTCTTCCTCAGACATTTGGTCATATTGAACAGATAAATCAAGATGATTTGTAAGCTCTTGTATAGCATCACTATGCCTTGTACTCTCTTGACGAATATCTAAACTTGCTAAAGAAAATCCAAAAATATGAACTTGAGTAAGTAAGTTGTTTACAGATTCACAAGTTAAATCTGTACTAATCAAGCTATTTTTAATTAGTTCGAGATCATAAGTAAATTCGTTAACTGACTTGTAATATAAGTTTTCAACTTTATCTAGATTTTTGTTATCTATTTCTCCTTCTAAAGCAAATTTCCACCCACTATCAGCCAGCAAATTATTTCTTTCTTGTGTTAATCTTAATTTTTCTAAAATATAACTTAATTTCAATCTATATGGTTCTGATCTATACCTTGTAGCTCTAGCTTCATATATTTCAGGGAACTTAACTCTATCAGTTTCGAGTGACTCTAATAGAGAGGAACTGACTTGACTCCATTGCATCGAGACACTTAATTGATCTCTAAGATTCGACGTCGCAATAATATATCTTTCCAACATTAACTGTCTTTGATAGCAAGCAGTTCTCCATGTTATCTCAGGAGTGACCGATGGATTACCGTCCCTATCAGAGCCTACCCAAGAACCGAAGTTACAAAAAGATTCAGGGGGCATCTGAACATCTGGATAATTTTCGGAGAGTGCTTCAGCGATTCTACCCCGCAATTGAGGCATCGCATTAAATAAAACTTGCTGAAAATAATGTAAGGCATAATCAACCTCGTCTAAAACTGAAGGTTTAAATTGATGCAATTCATCTGTTCTCCACCAAAGTCTTACTTCCTCTTTTAATTGGTTTTTTAGAGAATTTTTTTCTTCTTTTGTTAGAAATTGCTCAATCTGTATTTTTTTTAACAAATTTGCTACCCTTGTTTGCTTATGTCGAATTGTATGTCTTACTATCTCGGTCGGATGTGCAGTAAAAACTAAACGAATATCCATTTCCTGCAATAACTCCTCTAATTTTCCTGGTGGTACATTTAATTTCCTCAGCCTGTAAAATAATTCTCTAAAAGTTACTGGAGCATTTTGCCTAGCCAATGCTGGAGCAAAAGGATCAAGATTGTCGGGCGATTTTTGAACATCCTTATTGGTAAAGCTTTGAATATATCTATCTTCCTCAACTCTTTGTTCCAAAATATTCACGAGTTGAAAATACAATGAAAACGCTCTTGCTGCTGCTATGGATTCTGCTAAATCCATAGAATTTACAATATCAACTATTTCATTTTTAAAAGTTTTAGAACTATCGCCATCTATTTGTTTTGAATAACTTAATTCTTTAAGTTGTATCAACCTCTCTGCTTGATCATCTGGGCATTCTTCTCTGAGCACAGATTCCCAGAGATCTTCAATGAGAAGACGATTTTTATCAAGTGGATCATTGTTACTTATCAAATCCACATTATTATTTTTTATCTGTCGAATAGATTCCATATAATCATTATGTCACAAGTAAAAATATTCAGATCAAAGTTTATTTAAATA
Source organism: uncultured Synechococcaceae cyanobacterium (assembly GCA_902572395.1). Classification (GTDB taxonomy): domain Bacteria; phylum Cyanobacteriota; class Cyanobacteriia; order PCC-6307; family Cyanobiaceae; genus Prochlorococcus_A. Next base: position 12,089 of record CACGFX010000017.1, on the reverse strand, counting down.
ATCAAACATTCTTGGCCTCACTCCTAATCATATCTTCGATGGAAATTTTCATTATCTGCTCAATAGAAAGACCTTTTTCATATTGATTTATCCATTTCATAGATTGATTACCTTCTTCAAGCACTGTATAGATAGGATCTAAAAGATGTTTCATACCAAAATCTTCTGCTGTGGATGACAAATCTGATAATAAGTTTTGAATCCATTCTCTACAAACAACTTTTTTGCCATCTTGCCAGTGAATTAACTCTGAATTCAGACTATCTTTAGCAGCATTAATTTCATTTTGATCACATATTTCTGACAACTCATCCATAGAAAAAATACTAGCATTCATAGGATCTAAGGTATGTATATTTTCAAAAAGATTTAAAATCCTTAGTTCTATCATGGCCGTTATCCCTAAAAGTAGATTAATATCGTGAACAAAATCACAAATCCTTAATTCCAAACGATCAAGAATTAAAGGTCTTTGGGGACCATTTGGTCTGATTGAGGACCAAAAATGCCTAATATTTTGCATTTTTTTATTAGATATATTTTCCTCTATCCAGTCGATATAAGAATTATGATTTACAAAAAAAGGAACCTTACTAGGTGTTTTAGGAAACTGGATCCATCTCTGAGAGTGATTATTCGTAATTTTATTATTTAAAAAAGGTGAACTAGCACTTAATGATAGATATAGAGCAGCCTCAGATCTTATAAGTCTTATAGCTGTAAAAAGTTTATCTAGATCATCTATTCCTATGTTTATATGGACACTTGAAGTTGCAATAGATATTCCATAATTATCTTGAATAAATTGGTGATATACGTTTTCAATATCAGATCTTTGAAATGTAATATCGTGTTTAAAACAAAGAGTGGATGAAGGAATGATTGTTAAATTTTTAGTATTGAGCCACTTCCTTAACTTTTTTCTTGGAGTTATTAATTTCTCGAATAAAAACTTGTAGTCTTTTTCAGGTGTCGTTATGTATTCAACATTTCTGTTATCTGGCTCTTTTACAAAATCAGAAAATTTTTTCTCAATATCAGCTGAAACACCAATATGAGAATCTAAAGAACCTGTAAAAAGTTCCACCTCAAAACCTTTATAAAGATTATTGTTACTCATTTAATTATTCAAACAAGCTAATGCTTTTAGTATCCCCTTCGCTTTATTAATTGTCTCTTGATATTCATTTTCAGGAAAAGAATCAGCAACTATTCCTGCTCCTGCTTGCACTGAAACATCATATTTCCCATCTCCTGAGGGTTTAACTATCATAGTTCTTATTGTAATGGCAGTATTTAATGCACCATTGATATCAATAGATCCGTAAACACCAGCATAGGGTCCTCTAGCATCTTTTTCAAAGTGGTTAATCAATTGCATAGCTCTTATTTTTGGAGCACCAGTTACTGTCCCAGCTGGAAAAGATGCTTTTAGCAAATCCCAAACATCAGCATTGTTTTTTAATATGCCCTCAACTTCACTAACTATATGCATAACATGTGAATATTTCTCAATAACCATTAAATCCTTGATCTTTACAGTACCAATTGCGCAAACTCTTCCAAGATCATTTCTCCCAAGATCAATTAGCATTACATGCTCAGCTATCTCTTTTGGATCTTTTAATAAATCCTTTTCTAGTTCTAAGTCTTGTTGATTATCAATACCTCTAGGTCTTGTGCCAGCTATTGGTCTTAAGCTTGCGACAATCTCACTATTATTATTTATTTTAGCTTTAACCATTACTTCAGGACTCGAACCTATCAGATACCATGAGCCAAAATCAAAAAATGACATGTATGGAGATGGATTAACCATCCTCAAACTTCTGTATAAACTAAAGGGATCATTACTGACTTGAGTTTTAAATCTTTGACTGATAACTATTTGGAAGATATCTCCCTTTCTTATGTATTCTTTTGCAGAGATAACTGCATCCTCAAAATCTTTTTTCTTCCAATTACTTTCTAGATCTAAATTCAAATTCTCATTTTCATTCCAATCTAAAAACTCATTTTCTTTAAGAGGAATTCTCATTAAATTTCTAGTTTTCTGAATTTTAGAAATTGAGTTTAGATACAACTCTTCAATCGAAGACTCTTTAGAAGAAGTTGTATCTGCATAAACCACTGCGGTAATACATCTTTTTATTTGATCAAAAACAATTAATTGATCAAAAAACATCCAGGAACCATGCGGGATATTGTTTTCTGGTATTTCATTTATTGGAACGCTTGGCTCTATTCGATTTATTAATTCATAACCCCAAGAGCCATATAACTGTCCAATTGATGGTAATTCTGCAAGCATGGTTGACTTATATTCCTTTGTCCAACTTTTTAAAATATCAAAAGGATCACCTTTATGTGTTTCAGTTTTGCCATTATTCCAAGTTTTAACTATTTCTTCTCCATAACAGACTGCTTCCCAAAGAGGTTTAGTAGCAACAATACTCCACCTACCCAAATTCTCCCCACCTTCAACGGATTCAAGAAAAACACCATGGGAATCTTTTGAAGATAATTTTAACCAAGTTGATAATGGAGTCTCTAAATCCGCTGGCCAAGTTTCAACGATAGGTATAAAATTTTTACCTTCTTTGTAAGCCTTTAAAAAACTATCTTTCTTTGAGCTGATCATATTAATAATGTCAGTCCAAATTATAATTATTTTCTTCTTTTATATCAACTTTAAGGAAGTTAATCAAAAGTATTCTTAGTTGTAAATTTCAAACCAGCTGGATTAGGATTCTCACCTATTCTTCTAGGATTATGACCTACTTTCTCTCTGCCTTCATTCACTTTTTCAGGGAAAACACCATCCTTTGGGTGTAAAAATTCAATATCGCCACCTGGGAAAATTCGGTAGATTTTAAAATCTTCAATTCTTGGTTTGAAAGCTCTTAATTGTGTCCCTAATGCAAGGCATTGTTCTTTTCTTGCAAAGTACATTAAATTATCACCTTCATGCATTATCGCCGCTCCACCGGTGGGCAATTCAAATGCTTGTTCTTTTGAACTTTTCCATACAATTGCATATTTTTCTTCGGTTTCTGCTGAGTTTAATAAACCCCCAGTACTTCCTATATGCTTTGGAAATTGACCAACTAAAGTTTCAGTCATCCTAGATTTTGAGTTATTTCTAATAAGAAATTAGCATTCATATTTTGCAAAATTCAAAATTAATAGGAAATTTTCTACATTATTTAATATATGGAAAACTTGTTTGCCATATTATTTTGAATCTGAAATCGGAAAAAATACAGTCAAACCTGTATCACGTCTTTGTGTGACATGACCTCCTAAACTAGCTAACAACTTTTGAGTTGCATTTTGACTAAGTTGTAAACTTCCAGTTTGAGGATTCCAATTTAAAACAGGACCAATATCAGAACCGTTATCTTTTATTAGAATTTCTTTTTGATTGTTATCTAATTTTTGTACTTTGAGTTGAAGTTTGAGTTTTTGACCAGCTGGTCTTAATTCTAAAATTAATGTACTACCTTCTTTTAATCCTCTAGTATTTTTATCAATTAATCCTCTTAACATTAATTCTAATTTTTCAGAATCACTCAAAATTTGTGGAAGTTGTTTGGGGATATCTATCTTCAAAGAAATCCCACGTCGGTTTAATTGTTTATTCCATAAAGGAGCAAACTTTTTAAAAATTTCGGCTAAATTAATTTTCGCCAAGTTATTCAATGATGACACTTCATTACCAACTAATTCTGCTGCATTAAAAATTAAACCAAACCTATCAATTTGTTCATTACATTCATTATCTATTTGAATTAAACGATTTCTCATTGATTCATCCATTTTATATTTTTTTAAAGTAGAACTTATTAGGGTTCTTATTGTTGCCAAAGGAGTTCTTACTTCATGCGAAATTGCACGTAATAATTTTGCTTCAGTTATTTGCACATTTTTTTCATCATTTTTCAAAGAATTCTGTATATTATGGTGTGGCGTAATATTTGCTAATTTTGCCGATAACATTGGCCAAAATGATTTTTCAAATTGATTATTAATATTAAGGTTACTTAAATTATTGATTGCATTACGAAATTTTACTCCTTCCTCATAATTTTCTTGGTTTAATTTTGCATGCATTAATTCAATTGAAAGCTTAAGGCTTTTTTCGTCACACTTCATTAATAGAATTTTCTTATCTTTTTCTCCTACAATTGACAATACGCATTGAAAATTTGGAGTGATTATCATCAAAAAAGGTTCATAGCCATCTTCTTGAGAAAGGTTCAAGACTTTATAATTACTAACTAAATCAAGATCTTTTTTAATCTTTTCTGAATTATTTACTGGCAAAAAACCTGCATTCTCATTTTGAAAGTATGGAAACCCTTCAGGTGACCAAAGCCATCCATGAAGTTGATTTAAAAATTTTTTATCATTAAAAGCTGGCAAAGGCGAAGCAACCCACATCCCCCCATGTTTATAATTCTGAGAAAGGAAATCTTTTTGAATAACTTCTAAAGAAGCCCACCACATTCTTCTGGATGTATCATCATCCACATATATGGTTTGAACTCCTTTAATCAAAAGCTCTTGAATTTTTTTTATAGTTATTTGTGATTTCATCAACTTCTTAGTGATCTAGAACGTTTCAATATTGATAAAACAAATCCAATAGATATAAAATTAGTCACCAATGACGTTCGACCATAGCTCATAAAAGGAAGGGGAATCCCTGTAACTGGTCCTAATCCAATAGTCATAAATAAGTTAATAATTATTTGAAATAAAAAAGTTGAGGCTATTCCAACAACAATTATAGATTCAAAGTTAGTCCTAGCAATTGTTGCAGTATGAATAAGTTTTTTAATCAAAAAAAAGAACAAAAATAAAACTAAAGCGCAACCCACGAATCCTAATTCTTCCCCTAAAGCACTGAATATAAAATCAGTATGTTGTTCTGGTATGAATTGCAAATTAGTCAGCTTACCTTGTAGCAAACCAGTCCCAAATAATCCTCCAGAACCAATTGCAATTTGACTCTGTATCAAATGATATCCGCCACCTAATGGATCTCTATTTGGATCTAAAAATAAAACTAATCTATCTTTTTGATATTCTTTTAAGCCATATTGCCACAAAATTGGTGTAAATTTTGCCACTAATAAATGAAACGAAATAGCGAGAGCAGAAAAAATAATTTTCTTTTTTGAAGATCTATAAGCAAGATATCCTATTATTGGAATCCAGAAAATAAGAAGAGTTGGTAAGGTGAGGTACAGAAAAGATGTGATAATACAAAATACTAATATCAAAATCCACTGTATTGGCATTTGCGACCAATAGAGCATGACACCTGTCAAAACAATTAAAACTAAAGAGGTACCCAAGTCCGGTTGAAAGAAAATTAATAACCAAGGAATAACCACTACTAATAAGGGCAATACTAAATCTCTTATTGTTAGAATTATTTTTTTTTCGAGTACTAAAGCAAGAGTTAATACAGTACTAAGTTTAGCTACCTCTGAAGGCTGAAAAGAAAAGATGCCCAAGTTTAACCATCTTTGAGCTCCAGAAACTGAAATCCCAAAAAAATAAATTAGTAATAAGGATATTAAAGTACACAAATAAAATGGAACCACATACTTTCTAAGTCTCTCTAACGGTATGTAAGAAATAAAAAATGCTAAGAAATAACCTAAAAAACCAGTTACGATATGGCCTAAATAGTTCGATACTAACAATTCACCCTGAATACTTTTTATCAATAAACCCGAAATAATGACTAAAAACAGGGGAATTAAAAGTAGCGGAGAGAGTAAAAAACCTCTATTAAAGTTTTCTTTTTTTTGTAAAAATCCTCTTTTATTTAATAAAGAAATTCTCTTAAACATCAACTAAGTATTAACAAATTGATTCTTAATTAATTGAGCTAAATTACCAAATAAAACAGAACTTTCTTTATTCGGCTGGCTTATTGAGATTGGTACACCTTTATTACTATCATCAACGAGAGGGATTTCAATAGGAATTTGAGCTAATAGTGGTAAGTCATTTTCGTTAGCTAATATTTTTCCACCACCTTTACCAAAAATTTCATATTTTTTACCTGGCATATCTGGTGGAATAAATACTGACATATTTTCTACAATTCCCAGTAAAGGTACTCCGAGTTGTTTAAACATTGCTAATCCTCTCCTTGCATCTTGCAAAGATACTTGTTGAGGAGTAGTGACAACTATAGCGCCAGAAATAGGCACAGATTGAGAAAGGGATATTTGAGCGTCTCCTGTTCCTGGAGGCAAATCAATAACCAAAAAATCAAGATTATTCCATTCAACTTGATATAAAAATTGTCTGATAATACTATTAAGCATTGGTCCTCTCCAAATAACTGGCTGACCTTCCTCTATGAGAAAACCCATTGATACCAATGAAATTCCATATTTATTTATTGGTATTAACCTTTGATCACTGCCACTACCTTCTGTAACCTTTGGATTCTGTTCGGCAACTCCCAACATTGAGGGAGTATTGGGTCCATATATATCAGCATCCAGCAAACCAGTTTTTAAGCCTAATTTAGCAAGAGAACAAGCGAGATTAACTGCAATGGTACTTTTTCCAACTCCACCTTTACCACTGCTAACAGCTATGATATGTCGAATCCCATCAATCTTCTGCAACTCAGGAGCATTACTTTGATTTTGAGATTCTGTTTTGGAAGGATTATTATCTATCTCTATTTGAACATCATCAATATCTTCAAAATCCAGTAGTACATCTCTAACTTCTTGTACAATCCTATCTCTCTGAGAATTTGCAAACGATGGTAATGATAATGTTACGATTACTCTCGGTATAGTTACTCTTACATTTGTAATCCAAGCTAATTCAATTACATTTTTCTGTGATCCAGCATCTAGAACTTTTTGTAAAGCAAAATTCGCATCTTCTATTGTGGTCATTAAATTTTTAAATATTTTGACAAGGTAGTCGACTGTTTAAAAGATTAAGAACTATGTCGAACTATCAAATAATAGGCAATAAGGCCCCCCTAAGAGAAATTATAAAGAGAAACTTATAATTAACCAAAAAAATTTTTTTCTTCAAGATTTACTAAATACATGTTGAAAGAACCTCCTAAAACCTCGAGAGAAAAAACTAAAAATCTCTTACTAACTCTACAAGACAAAATTTGTTCAGGACTTGAAAATGTAGATGGAAAAGGGAAATTTACAGAGGAATCCTGGCTAAGAGACGAAGGTGGCGGCGGAAGATCAAGAGTATTGAAAAATGGTTCTATTTTTGAGCAAGCAGGCGTAAATTTCTCGGAAGTAAAGGGAAAAGAATTACCTCAATCTATAATCTCTCAGAGGCCCGAAGCAAAAGGTCATGAATGGTTTGCTACCGGAACTTCTATGGTTTTGCATCCTAAGAATCCCTATATTCCTACAGTTCATTTGAATTATCGATATTTCGAAGCTGGTCCTGTTTGGTGGTTTGGGGGAGGTGCAGACTTAACCCCTTTTTATCCTTATCTTTCTGATGTAAGGAATTTTCATAATGAGCATAAAAAAGCTTGTGAAAAAGTTGATCAAGATTTGCATAAAGTTTTCAAACCATGGTGTGATGAATATTTCTTCTTGAAGCATAGAAACGAATCTAGAGGCATAGGAGGTATTTTTTATGATTATCAAGATGGTTCAGGCAATATTTATAGAGGAAATAATCAAAATGGAGAAGCATCAAAAGCTTCACAAAATATTGGCATATCTAATTTAAATTGGGATGATTTATTTTCTTTAGCGGAAAATTGTGGGCAGGCATTCCTCCCTTCATATTTGCCCATTATTGAAAAAAGAGCTTCTCAAGCATATTCATCGAAGGAAAGAGAATTCCAGCTATATCGAAGAGGTAGATATGTCGAATTCAATTTAGTCTGGGATAGAGGGACGATTTTTGGACTACAAACAAATGGCAGAACTGAATCTATATTAATGTCCTTACCACCTTTAGCTAGATGGGAATATGGATATAAAGCTAAAAATGGTTCTCGAGAGGAATTTCTAACATCAATTTTTACAAAACCCCAAGATTGGTTCAATGATAAAGAGTTAGAAAAATTCTGTATAGAGAGAAATATTTTTGATTAAAAATTATCGAATAAAATTTTCAAGTATCTTAAATAGGTGTTTTAAATAAAGAACCGTCACTTTTCAATTGAAGTTTTTCTCCGAGTTCATTTTCTAAAGAGATTAATTCATCCCTATGGGCTCTAAGTCTCATAAAAGTTGAATCATTTTCATTTTCATTGATCAACCTTAATTCAAATTTCTCCTCTCTTGCTGATTTTTTAAAATAAACAATTCCAGACAAAGGGCCACCAATTAATCCCAAAAGAATAGGCCACCAACCTAATTCAGGATATATTTGAATAATTACTAATCCCAAAGCACAAGAACCAAAACCACCAAGAAAACCTAAAAAAATTGCTAAAAATTTACTAGAAACAACTTGACCCTTGAATATTAAAATTCTTTGTTCAAAATCTCCTCCTGTTTGCTTCCATCCCCTCAAATTAAGCCATTCACATAAACCATTCAAAACCTTAATTGGCTGCTGAGAAGATGAAATCTCAACGATGGTAGTTCTATCTTTACTGGAAGCCCTAAGAAAAAAAAATAATCCTATGGCTAAGAGAATTGTCAGCAATAATGTTGAATCTATGGAATATGACATTAAATAATTTTTTCTAGTAGCTCGAGAATAAAAATTAAAGTTACATCATATTATAATTTTTTAGAATTATTCTGTAAAATATTCCTATTAACTGAAAATTCTTAATTAAATAAAATTTTAAATAAATATTCTAAATTTTAAATTACCTCAAATACTGATTAAAAATGACTATTGAAAGTAAAAATATTGATTTTTTTTATAGCGATTTAACATTAGATTTATACAATCTTTACAAAAAATCATCCTACCTAGCTGTTGACACTGAAGCAATGGGTTTAATTCATGGAAGAGATAGACTCTGTTTAGTACAAATATGCAATGAATTTAAAAGAACATCCTGTGTAAAAATCGAACTTAATACATCTTCTTCACCTTATTTAAAAGCACTTCTTGAAGATGAAAAAATTACTAAAATATTTCACTTTGCGAGATTTGATGTAGCAGCTCTAAAATGCAATCTTGAAATTAATACAAAAAATATTTTTTGTACAAAAATTGCTAGTAAGTTGGCAAGAACTTATACAAATAAACACGGTTTAAAGGATTTAATTAATGAATTGTTAGGTATAGAACTGGACAAAAGCTCGCAAAGTAGTGATTGGGGTAGCAACGAAGATTTAACAAAAGATCAACTAGATTATGCAGCAAACGATGTTAGATATTTAATTGAAGCTATGCATAAATTAAAAGTTATCTTAGAAAGAGAGGATAGATATGAATTAGCTCAAAAATGTTTCGAAACAGTTTCTGTACATGCTGATTTAGACATACTAAAATTTTCAAATATATTTGAACATTAAGAATCAATCTTCAGTTAAAAAATTATCTTCACCATCAAGAGTTTCCATAAGCTTATCAAGTATTCTTGATGAACTAAATTGATTTCCATCATTTTTTTCACAAATTTTCAAAACATTTTGAGCAACTTGTATTTTTTCTTGAGTAGTTTTAGAGCCTTCTTTTGCAATTTGAATTTCTACTTTCTTCTTAGCAGAAGATAAGCTTATACTCATAAGTTTTGCAATCTCTGCACAAATTTTTAGATATTGCCGATCATTTATTGGATACATAAAGAAATTAATAATTAATAAGCTAGTGCCATTTACTAAGATAACAAATGAAGGTTTATGACATCTACGATTTTCTTACTTGCTCCCGATTCCCCCATTCTTTTTTTTCCAATTTTTGCTTGTTCTAACTTATCCACTTTTCCTTTCAAAAGTAAACTTAAACGTTTCAAAAGAATTTTTTTGTTCTTGCAAACTAAAACACTACCTCCCAATAACCTTGATTGCCTTTTTGCAAATGATTTTGTGAATTGTGGTCCAGGTCCCGGTAGAGAAAGAGATGGAATTCCAAGGCCAGCAATTTGCTCTGTAGCAGTTCCTGCATTAGACAAGCCAACTTCTGCCATATTGGCCCATGAATTGAATTTACCTTTTCCAATCACTACATATTGATCTTTCTTTTTCCATATTGAATCTTCATCAATTAGAAATTTAACTTTGCTCTGTTTTATAAAACCATATTTATTTAAATAATTTTGAATTTGAATCACATTAGCATTAATGCTCAAAGGCAAAAGTATTACCAAATCCTTTGATAAATCAAAATCTTGCAAACAATTTAGAAAATTATCAAAATTTACAAGAGCTTCAGGATATCTACTTCCAATTAATAAAATAATCCTTTTGAAAGAAATAATATTTGATATCTTATCGTTTGTTATATTAACAAAATCCATCATTGGATTACCTAAGTATTTTGCATCAATATTTTTTTTATTCAAATTATTAGCTGTAATTTGATCTCTCATAATTAAATTTTTACATCTTGGAGATTTCATTAAAAACATTTCCCATGGATCCCATTCAGAACCTTTCAACTTATGATAAAAATCGCTTAAATCCCAACCTGGGCCACTACTCCAAGTATGATCACTTTTGGGAGTTCCAATGAAACTAAATTCGCATTCTGAACTCCAAGCGTAGAGTAATGGCAAGAAATCGCCTACTGCAATAATTTTGCAGTTATATTTTGACTTCTGTTTTACAAGTAGAAAATTTCTTAAATTATCGATTAAAAATCCTGCAAACAAATCAAGCACAAACCCTTTCAGACTTTGATTACTAAAACCTCCACTAGGCAGCTCTTTTAAATTTCCTATTTTACGAAAATTCTTTGATTTTATGGAATTAAATACATCTCCATTTCCTACTAACGGTAAAACTTCAATTTTTTTATTTTTTAATTTTTTTAGGAATCTTTTTATTATCTCAGATGTGATTACATCTTCTCCATGACCATTGCATATAAATAATAGAGAATGAGACACCTTACTGTTAAGATCATAAAAAGACTCAATCGAATCTTTTTCGGCGGCATGGCCAAGTGGTAAGGCAGAGGATTGCAAATCCTTTATCCCCAGTTCGAATCTGGGTGCCGCCTTCTTTAATTTTTTTACGCATTTGATTATGAAGTTTTCTAAAAACTTCAATTTCAAATAAAGGGTATAAAGTTTCAATTACTTATTGATATATAGAAAAATAATCCTTTATTTATTATTGATAAATAATACCCGATATCTATTAATATATAAAATTTAATTGATTTATTAATTATTTTCATCAGATTATTTATATAAAAATTTGAGTTATTTTAGTAATCATTATCTGCTACACACATTCCTAAACATCTAACACCATTTGATGCTGTTCTTTTGCAATGATTACATAAAATAGGATCTTTCTCCGAAGTAAGGTTAATTTTTGAATTATTTTGGTCTTTAAAACTTATTAACTCTTGTGTTGAATCAAATAGAGTCATTCTTGGAATCATCACTTGAGTCGATACTAACAACAAGTGAAGCATTAGTGTTGGAGGAGGGTATATCCATAATTTTTACAGTTTCTTTAGGCTCATCAATAACTTGATTTTCTTCAATACTCTCATCAACTGCACAAGCTTCAAGAGCCTCTCGAAGTAGTGAATCAAAAGTAGCTCCAGGCAATCTATGTCTAGCAACCTCAAGAAAAGTTCTCGGTAACGATTCAGATGCAGCATCTCGTAAAGCAGGATTATTCTTTCTATGTTCTTGTTCTTCTTCTATTGATTTAATAAATCTCAGTGTGACATCTCTTTTGGTAGAAGCTTTGATCAGCGTATCGTTTTCAGGATTACTAACATTAGGTTCATTTTCAAGATCACTAAGTCTTTTTTCCAAACTATTTAAAACTTCATTAGCTTCTTTACTAATATGCGCTAATTGACCATCGGACAAATTAGGTAAATCTGCGACAAAAACTTTCCCATGATCCCTTAGCGTCAAGAAAGTTGGTCTTGGGCCTTGAGCCTGTCTACCAATTGATTCGGAA
>CACGFX010000016.1 GCA_902572395.1 uncultured Synechococcaceae cyanobacterium | reverse complement strand
TTAATAAGTATTTTGTTTTCAATATTACTTATTTATTTAATATTAAGAAAAAATACTTTAAACTCTTTAGATCTATATTCTTACAGTTTTATACTTGGGGGAACTATTGGTAATGGAATAGATCGGATATATAAAGGTTTTGTAGTTGATTTTATAAATTTAAATATTATAAATTTTCCAGTATTTAATATTGCTGATATATCTATTAATATTGGGTTCATTTTTTTACTGTATAACATTTTTAAAAATAATCGATAATATGAATTCCTTGAAATTAAAGTATTTAAAATATATATTATTAATATTATTTCTATATATTTTATTTTCAATATTTATAAGAATAGTAAATATTTATACCCTTATATTTTTAATAGTAATTATTTATATCTTTTATAATATTGACAAAAAATTATTTAAAAAAGTAGTTTATAAAGTTATTTATAAAAATAAAAAAAATACACTTTCATTCAAAAATACATATGGTGCTGCCAAGATAAGTTTGGAGGGGGTCGAGAAAATTAGTAAAAAAATTAACGATAAAGTAAAAGTTGAACTTTTAAATTACCAAAAAAACAAACTAGAGTCCCAATTAAAAACAGGAGATTATAAAGTTACTCTTTTTGGAGCAGGTTCCTCAGGAAAAACATCAATAGCAAGATCATTATTAAAAAATATTGTCGGACAAACTTCCGCAAAAATAGGTACAACAAAGCAATTTAATATCTATAAAATTCGCATCCCAATTTTAAAAAGAAACATTAATATAGTTGATACTCCGGGTTTATTCGAACCATCTAAAATAGGAGAAGAAAGAGAAAAAGCAACAATTCTGCAAGCATCAAATTCCGACTTAGTTCTCTTTGTGTTAGATCAGGACATAAATAAATACGAAAACTATTTAATTAAAGAATTACTAAAATTAAGAAAAAAAATAATAATAGTTCTAAATAAATGTGATTTGAGGTCTAAAGATGAAAATAACCTCATCAAAGAAAATATAATTTCTATAACTTACGCTAGAAAAAATAAAATTTCAGTTGTTCAAACAATTGCTGTACCTCAACAATCTCCAAATATAAAATCAGATGCTTTATATTTAGTTCCAGAGGTAGGAAGTTTATTTAGAGAAATAATTGAAACGCTCGATAATAATGGTGAGGAGTTATTGGCGGATAATATTCTTTTTCGCTCAAATAAGTTAGGTATTAAAAGCAAAAATTTCGTGCAAGAACAAAGATATTTAATGTCAAATAAAGTGATTAATAAATATATGTGGATAACAGGAGGTGTAATACTAGTTAATCCATTACCAGCTGTTGATTTCCTTACTACAACCTCAGTAAACCTTCAAATGATAATGGAATTATCAAAAATATATGAAATAAAGCTTACAAAAAAAGATGCAAAAGATTTAGCGACTTCATTGCTAAGCGCATTGGCTAAACAAGGAATACTAAAAGGGGGTCTCGCAATTCTTTCTCCTGCTTTAGCTACAAGTTTGACTAAAATTATATTATCTAAATCTATACAATCAGTTACAGCAGGCTGGTTAATAAGAATAGTAGGATTAAGTTTGATTGAATATTTTAAAAATGGGCAAGATTGGGGAGATGGAGGAATCCAAGAAGTAGTAGATAAGATCTATAGAATAAGTAAGAGAGAAGACATTTTAAACAACTTCGTAAGAGAAGCTATTTCAAAAATTGAAATGAAAAAATATTTTAAATCAAATAAAATTTTGCCTCCATTTACTAATTAATATTGGATAATTGATCATTTAGATAAGTTCTGAAATCAAAGATAGTTATTAATAGTAAATAAGCAATGCAAATAGCTATAGAGATAAACCCTGTTACTATTGCAATAATTTTTGGTCTTCCAATATTCATTAGTTAAGCATCTAGAAGTCTCAAAAGTTCTTCAATATCAGAATCCTTTGTATTGTAATTTCCCATGACAACCCGTAAAAAATATTTACCTTTAAATTTTGGTCTAGAAAGCATAAAATTATTTTTAATTAGTTCATTTACTTTAGTTTGAGTCCATGCATCAGAGTCTCTTGGCTCAAGTTTACTAGGTAAGAAAGAAACAATATGAAGAGGACCTGAATATATATCAAACTTATTTTTACTAATATTTTTTACAAAAAAATCTTTTCTTTTAATTGATGATCTTAATATATTTTCTATTCCTTTGAGACCTAAAAAACGTAACCCAAGCCATAGTTTAATGACCTCCGCAGGTCTAGAACCTTGTATGCCTATTTCTCCTCTATTTATAATATTTTCTTTAGATGATATGTATGGTAGTCCAGTATTAAATGTATTTTTTAAAGTACTCAAATTTGAAACCAATAACAAAGATGAAGTCTTTGTAATGCCAATAATTTTTTGTGGATTTATCGTTATCGAATTAGCCTGATTAATATTATTTAGACCTTCTATTGGAATAGACGTTATAGCAAAAATCCCTCCAATTGAACCATCGATATGTAACCATATGTTTCTTTGTTTACAGATTTCACTTATTTCTTTAATAGGATCAATAGCTCCTCTTACAGTTGTCCCAAGGGTGGCAACAATAGCAAATATTTTTTTATTTTCTATTGAACATTTATCTAATGAGTTCCTCAGATCGTTTATATCCATTCGACCTTGATTATCAGTTTTAATCCTTACAAGATTCCTAGTATCAAGACCCATTACTCTTATACATTTAACGAACGAAGAATGAGCATCTTCACTAACAAGTAATACAGAATTGGCATCTGAACCTAATCCAGCATTATATCTTGCTGCAATAAGTGCATTCAGATTACTTAATGTACCTCCGCTAGCAGCTATACCTCCTGAGAAATCATTAAACCCTATTTTCTTGGCAAACCAATTGCATAATGATTCCTCAAGCAAGGTTACACTTGGTGATAACTCGTAAGCGAGAAGATTATTATTTAAACCAGCAGCAATTAAATCTCCTAAAATAGAAAAAATTAAAGGTGGGGGATCAAGGTGAGCTAGTGAGCCAGGATGAACGGGATTAAATGAATTATTCAAAAGAGATTCAATATCAGAAAACAAATCTTCCTCGGAGTTACCATCTTCCGCAGGCATAATACAATTGAAACTCTCATCAAAAGGTAAAGGACCATTTTTATCAGCTTTAGAGAACCAGTCACAAAGAGTTTGACTTGCTCTATTCAGAAGAGTAATCAATTTGTCATTATTCCCTAAATTTGAGGGGAAATATATATCTTTATTATTAATTAAATCTTCAGCCATCAGATAAGATATCTATTAATAATTCTATTCTCAATCCTGGTAAATGAGATATATTTTTGAAAATGGAAATAGTAATGAAGAACAACAAAAAAAAACAAATAATTCAAAATATACTTTGTGGATGAATTCGATATTAAGAAGATCCAAAGAAATTATGAAAGTTGAGCTACCAATCTGTTCAATAATTTTAGATGAGAGAGGAAGATGTATCGGGAGAGGGGTTAATAAAAGGAATCTAAATAAAGATCCATTAGGTCATGCTGAGATAATGGCACTTAGGCAGGCATCTCTAATAAAAAATGATTGGAGATTTAATGAATGTACTATTATCACAAATTTAGAACCTTGTACTATGTGTTCCTCTGCACTTATTCAAGCACGAATGGGTAAAGTTATTTTCGGGGCTTACGATAAGAAAAGAGGTGGATTGGGTGGTTCAATTGACCTATCAAAACATGAAAGTGCTCATCACAAAATGGAAATAATTGGAGGTATCCTAGAAGATGAATGCAGTCAAATCTTACAGATTTGGTTCAAAAAGTTGAGGACTCAAAAATAGAAAATTTCTTTAGCTCGGTATCAAATAGGTTTAATAATCTATCAACATTCTCCTCACATGAATTAAAACCCATTAGCCCTACACGCCACACCTTTCCGGATAATTCTCCAAGTCCATTTCCTATCTCAATTCCAAAGTTTCTTAAGAGATGATTTCTAAAACCATCCCCATCAACTGCTGGAGGTATTTTAACTGTGGTTAAAGTTGGCAATCTATAATCCTCTGATACATGTAATTCCATTCCAAGACTTTCTAAACCATTCCACAATTTTTTTGCATTAGTATTATGTCTATTCCAAACATTTTCTAAACCCTCATTCGCAATTAATCGTAAACCTTCACGAATCGCAAAATTCATGTTTACTGGAGCAGTATGATGGTAAACACGATCAGAACCCCAATACTTATTTAATAGAGATAAATCTAAATACCAGTTAGGTACTTTGGTTTTTCTTGAACCTAGTTTTTCTTCAGCTCTTTTATTCATTGTAAAAGGGCTTAATCCAGGCGGACAACTTAATCCCTTTTGACTACAACTGTATGCCAGATCAATTTTCCATTCGTCTATAAATAATTCTAAAGCACCAAGTGAAGTAACAGCATCAACTAAAAACAAGCAATTATTTTTTCTACAAATATCCCCAATACCATCAAGAGGTTGTAAAACACCGCTTGATGTTTCAGCATGGACAATAGCAAAAATAGCTGGTTTTTTAGTCTCTATTTCATACTTAATTTCCTCATAGGTAAAAGCTTCACCCCATGGTTTTTCAATAACGGAAACTTGAGCTTTATATCTAGTTGCCATATCAACTAATCTATCTCCAAAATATCCTTTTTTAGCGATAAGAATTTTTTCGCCTTCTTCAATAAAATTTGCTATTGAAGCTTCCATCGCTGCACTACCAGTGCCGCTCATTGGGAGTGTAAGACGATTATTGCACTGCCAGGTATACCTTAAAAGTTGCTGAACTTCAGACATCAATGAGATATATGCCTCATCTAAATGACCAATAGGATTTAAAGAAAGAGCGCTTAAGACTTCTGGATGTGCGTTTGAAGGTCCAGGTCCTAATAAAAGTCTGGAGGGAACATAAGTCTTTGAAAAATGAGATAAATTCTCTTTATTTAAAGCCGGAATAAGTTTTGCTTCTGTCAAAGCATTACATTCAATTACTTTTAAATTAGACTAATATCGCCGCTTAAGCGATATTTTTTTATAGAAATTAATTCAATTTAAATAATTAAGTAAATAATTATTAAAGTTATGACTTGAAACACTCAAAGAAGACATCTAGTGTTGAAAAAAGTTACGGTTGATACATAATAAGAATCATCAAGTTATTAATTTCATAGAAGGTATCTCAAAAGTTATGTCTAAGTCTCCACAAGATGTTTTAAGTCAAATTAAAGATGAAGGAATTGAACTCATCGATTTAAAATTCACAGATATCCATGGTAAATGGCAACATTTAACTCTTACATCAGACATGATAGAAGAGGATTCATTTACAGAAGGTCTAGCATTTGATGGTTCATCAATAAGAGGTTGGAAAGCAATTAATGCCTCCGATATGTCAATGGTCCCCGATGCAAGTACAGCATGGATAGATCCTTTCTACAAACATAAAACTCTAAGTATGATTTGTTCTATCCAAGAGCCTAGAAGTGGAGAGCCTTATGATAGATGCCCAAGATCTTTAGCTCAAAAGGCTTTAAAGTACTTAGAATCTACTGGGATTGCTGATACAGCATTTTTTGGACCGGAACCAGAATTCTTCTTATTTGATGACGTGAGATACGACTCAAAAGAAGGTTCTTGCTTTTACAGTGTAGATACAATTGAAGCTCCATGGAACACAGGAAGAATTGAAGAAGGTGGAAATTTAGGATACAAGATCCAATACAAAGAAGGTTATTTTCCAGTTTCTCCAAACGATACTGCACAAGACATCAGATCTGAAATGCTACTTTTAATGGGTGAATTAGGCATACCCACCGAAAAGCATCACCATGAAGTTGCTGGTGCCGGTCAACACGAGCTTGGAATGAAATTTGATTCATTAATAAATTCTGCTGATAACGTAATGACTTATAAATACGTTGTCAGGAATGTTGCTAAAAAATATGGGAAAACTGCAACGTTTATGCCCAAGCCTGTATTTAACGATAATGGAACTGGAATGCATGTTCACCAAAGTTTATGGAAGAGTGGTCAGCCACTATTTTTTGGTGAAGGAGCATATGCAAATTTATCTCAAACTGCAAGATGGTATATCGGAGGAATACTTAAGCATGCTCCATCATTCTTAGCATTTACTAACCCAACCACAAATAGTTATAAACGATTGGTTCCAGGATTCGAAGCACCTGTAAATCTAGTTTATTCTGAGGGTAATAGATCAGCTGCAGTAAGAATACCTTTAACAGGTCCAAGCCCTAAAGCTAAAAGATTAGAATTCAGATCAGGTGACGCACTTGCAAATCCTTACTTAGCATTTTCTGTAATGATGCTTGCTGGTATTGATGGAATTAAAAATCAAATTGATCCTGGTGATGGAGTAGATGTAGATTTATTTGAACTTCCAGCTGATGAACTTGCAAAAATTGATACAGTACCTTCATCTTTAAATGACTCACTTAATGCACTAAAAGCAGATAAGGATTATTTATTAGCTGGTGGAGTATTTACTGAAGATTTTATTGATAACTTTATCGATATAAAATACGAAGAGGTACAACAACTAAGACAAAGGCCTCATCCACATGAATTCTTTATGTATTACGATGCATAATTAAAAGAATTTATTAGTTTATATCAATCAATTTGAGAAATATCAGAAAATATTCTCAAATTGATTTTTTTTTTGTTGGAATATACATATATAAATTAAAAAATGGCCAGAGAATCTATTTCAAAAATTGCATATAAAACCCTACAACAAAGTAAAAGCATTGCAGGTTTCGCTCACAAGCAGATTAGTTCAAGATTAATGAATTTTATTCTTCCCGATTTGAGGCTTGAAAATTTTGATATAGATAAGGATCTATTAATGCAAATCCAAAATTCAATGGATATTTTAAGAGAAGAAGATTGGAATGATGCTGAAAAAAATATATATCCAAAAAAATTATTGTTTGACGAGCCATGGCTTAGATATCTAACTCAATATCCTAAAATTTGGCTCGATATGCCTAATACTTGGGATAGACGCAGAAAACAAAACTTTGATGATCTGCCAAAATCAATTGATAAAGATAATTATCCACAATATTACTTGAGAAATTTTCATCATCAAACAGATGGTTATTTATCAGATTTTTCAGCTAGCATTTATGACCTACAAGTAGAGATACTTTTTAATGGAAGTGCTGACTCAATGAGGAGAAGAATAATTAAGCCAATAAAAGAAGGACTTAAAAATTTTAGTGATAGAAAAAAAAGCTCTATAAAAATACTTGATGTTGCTACAGGATCAGGAAGAACATTAAAACAATTAAGAGCCGCATTTCCTAAAGAAAAAATTACAGGAATTGATTTATCTGATTCATATTTAAAAGAAGCAAGTAGATATATTTCAGATTTAGATGGAGATTTAATTCAATTAATAAAAGGTAATGCTGAAGAATTGCCTTTTGAAAATGATAGTTTTCAATGCATTTCTTGTGTTTACTTATTTCATGAATTACCTAGAACAATTAGAGTAAAAGTATTAAATGAATTTTTTAGAGTTCTGGAGCCTGGGGGGATATTAGTATTAGCCGATTCAATTCAAATAAGTGATTCACCTGATTTTACATCCGTAATGGAAAACTTCTATAAAACTTTTCATGAGCCTTTTTATTGTGATTACATAAAAGAGGATATAGATTCTAAAATGGAGGAAGTAGGGTTTAAAGATGTAAAATCAAATTCCTTTTTTATGACCAAAGTATGGTCTGCTGTAAAGTAAATAAAAAATTCTATGACCTATTGGGATAAAGATACTATTCAGCTTGTTCAAAGTCTTAATGACAAATTAAAAATTGATCATTCTAATTGGCATAAAGATAAAGGAAATAAATATAAAAGATCTGCAGAACTAATTTCGGCGGGATTATGCCATTTAATTATTTCTTGCAATGAAAAGGAAACTATTGAGTATATAGAAGAAAGTATTAAATGGTTAAAAGAAATTAACGTAGATCAACCATGCCCTAGTAAAAATCATCTTTTTAAAGCCAACTGAAGCCTATTACCTTTACTACTCCATCTAATGTCATCAAAACATTCATTAATAATGTAAAGGCCACGACCACTTACACTACTTATTTTTTTTGGTAATTTATAGTCTCTTTTTTTTATTTCTAGACCATTACCTTGGTCTTGAATTTGCCAAACACACCAATTAGGAGTAATTATTCTTCTTACTCTAATATTTTTTTTAGGATCTAATTTATTTCCATGTTTTACTGCGTTAACTAAAGCTTCATGTAAACCAAGTTTTATAAGATAGGTTGATTCAGAATTTTCAATAGGTTCTAATAATTGATCTACAAAATCATTTAATTTTAATGATGATTCGAATTCGAAGTTTGACCAGTTAATATTTGGTCTTTTAAAAAATTTTTTTAAAATATTCTTGCCCCGACGTAAGGACATAATAATATTTTGATACTGTCTTAATTTTAACTTATGAAATACCTCGATTTAAAGAATATTATTATGTCTCTCTGCAATAGCAGGATGCCTCAGGATGGAGTCCATAAGTCTTACTCCTCTTAGTTGATTTATTAAAGGCATATGTCCATCAGGAGCCTCTAATGACCAGCGAAAAGATCCAGGATATCTAGTCCATAAGCCTTCTTTTTTCCAACCTATTTTCGGCCACATTAATTCATATTTTTTACCTACTGATTTTAATATCTTTGCTTGAATTGAGAATCCAAATTTACCAGTAGAATAAATAATCCATAATCTATCTATTGTTTGTAGGTCTTTACCTGACATATTTTTAACTTCACTATAGAAAACATATCCACGTTTCTCAGCTAATTTTCCAGCTAATTTCCTTAAGTAAGAACTTGTTAATCTATCTGCCTCTTCAAATTTTTGCTCAACCAACATCAATTGCAAATCATCATAATTAATATCAGTATCTGAATATGTATTAAACCAATTATTGAATTTAGAGTTTTCAAAGAATTCAGGCCTAAATTTTTTTAAAACTTGCAATATCCAACCGGCAGCCCAGTCATCTCCATCATTATCGAAGATATCAAAAAGTGAAGGGCCAAAATTAAAAATATTTTCGACTTCAGATTCTATTTGAGATAATGAATTTATTCTTTTTCTTTGATTGGAATCTACAAATTTTTTTATCAGGTCTAATGTAGCATTACTATAGATATCTTGTTCTTTGTTATTCATTTTAAAAAATCAATCAAAAAATAAAAACTAGCCATGTATTTCAAAAGAAAAGAACTAGAGAAATTTAGAAGTTTTAAAGGACCACTTATAGATGTTAGGAGCCCAAGTGAATATTATAAAGGACACATGCCTAATTCTATTAACATTCCACTATTTGATAATGATGAGAGATCAATAATTGGCACGATTTATAAAAAAGAAGGAAGAAAAAAAGCAGTGATAGAAGGATTAAAATTTTTTGAAAAAAAAATGGAATTACTTCTTGATAATTTATTTATGAGTATTGACTCTTATAAAACTATTAGTAAAAAAAATAATCATGAATTGTTTATCAGAATATATTGCTCCAGAGGAGGTATGCGGTCACAAAGTATTGCTTGGTTACTGGAAAAATTTAAATTAAATCTCTTTACACTAAATGGAGGCTACAAAATGTATAGGAGATGGGTATTAGATAATTTTTCGAAAAAGTTGAACATTGTAGTTATTGGAGGAAAAACAGGAACAGGGAAGACAAGGTTATTATCATTACTAGAAAAATATAAATATCAAACTATTGATCTTGAAGGATTTGCTTGTCATAGAGGTAGTACATTTGGAGGTTTAGGAATGAAAGAACAACCTTCAAATGAACAATTTGAAAATATGATTGCAGAAAAATTAAATTCTTTTAGTTGTTCTAATAATATTTTTGTAGAAGCTGAAAGTGCAAATATCGGTAAATGCAAAATCCCTCATGAATTCTTCAATCAGATGAAAAATTCTAGGAGAATTGAAATTATAAGGAGCGAATCTAACAGACTAGATGAGTTGATAGATACTTATAGTGTTTTTAAGAAAGAGGAACTCCAAGAATCTGTATTAAGAATACAAAAAAGATTAGGACCGCAAAGAACAAAAATAGCTCTTGAATCAATTAATAGTGAGAAATGGGACGAAGTTTGCAGATCAGTTTTAGATTATTACGATAAGTGTTATGAATATGAAAAGGTTGGCAAATCAAATATAAAGATATTAGATTTAACCGACAAAAAATATGATGAAAGTATCCTAGAATTAGTAAATAATGTTTTATAAATAACTACAAACGATTGTGAAAAATATTTCCTAAGATAATAAATTAATAAACTAACATTATGTCAGCAAATAAAACTGCAAAAATACAATTTTATGAAGGAACTGATGAACCCGTAGTGCCTGAAATAAGACTCACTAGGAGCAAGGATGGTACAACCGGCCAAGCTTTATTTTTGTTCGAAAAACCTCAGGCATTATCTTCAATTACTGATGGTGAGATCACAGGTATGCGTATGATTGATTCAGAAGGTGAAATATTAACTAGGGAAGTTAAAGTAAAGTTTGTTGATGGAGAACCAATATTTTTAGAAGCAGTATATATTTGGAAGAACACATCTGACTTTGATAGATTTATGAGATTTGCAAATAGTTATGCCAAATCAAATGGATTAGGATATTCTGAAAAGAAGTAGAATATTGTGAAAATTGAGTAGTTCTTTATATTTCAAGTTAGTAGTAATTTTAATCACTTCGTTAATAGTATGGACTCTAAGAGATTTTCTTCTCTTAATAATTTGTTCCTTAGTAATTTCAAATATTGTTTGTAATTTATGTAATCAAATACAAAAAGGTTTGAAAATTCCCCGACCGCTTTCATTGTTTCTTGTCTTAACTGTTATATCAGTAATAGTATTTACTATTTTTATTCTTGTATTGCCTCCTTTTATAAAAGAATTCAATGAAATACTAGTTGATATTCCAAATGGTTTATCAAAAATAAATATTTTGATTAATACAAATCTGAATAAATTTAATATTTTATTATATGGTGAACAATCAGAAAATGTTTTAGACATTTTCAGTCTTATAAATAATGTAGTAACTATTCCAGATGCCTCAACTATTGCAAAAGCTATTCAAGAAAGTTTTAAAAATTTAATAAATATAGCGGGGAATCTTGGTTCAGGTCTTTTGAAATTAATATTCGTATTAGCAGTGAGTTTAATGATTTCTATTGAACCAAAACAATATAAAGAAAATATACTTCTATTAATTCCAAAAAATTATCGCAACAAATTTAGAAATATTCTGGAAAAATGCAATACCGCATTAGCAAATTGGACCTTTTCTATGGTCATAAGCTCATTATCAGTAGGTATATTATCATTAATAGTTCTGTCTATATTAGACGTTAAATATGTTGTCTCAAATGCTTTAATAGCAATGGTTCTTAACATCATTCCAAATATAGGTCCAGTTATTAGTGGGATATTTCCAATCTCAATTGCACTACTAGATAATTTTTGGAAACCACTGGCCGTTTTAGGAGCATATGTAATCATTCAAAATATTGAAAGTTATATAATAATGCCATCTATTATGAAGAAAAAAGCAAACTTACTTCCTGGTTTAACATTAATATCACAATTTGGATTTACCTTCATTTTTGGTCCATTAGGTTTGATACTTTCTCTTCCATTAGCTGTAGTAATTCAGGTTTTAATCAAAGAATCATTTAAAGATATTTAAAAACTACTTTATTTTTTTATATAAATATGGGTAAGAAAAAAGTATAAAGAAAGCTAAGGGATGTTTACCAATAGCAAAATATAGTGAATTAAAAGTAAAATGATCAAATAGTATTCTTAGCTCAGTAGAAATATCTATTAAAACTAAAGAAAATAAAATTATCAAATAGTAATTCAATTTCATAAAGTTAGAAGCCTAATCTCAGTCTTTAAGCAAAAAAGATGGAGCCAAAAAAATACTTGAATAACTTCCAACTATAATTCCTAATGATAAGGCTATGGAAAACCAAAATAGCGAGTAAGATCCAAAAATAATTATGCTTAATAAAGGGATTAGAGTCGTAATACTGGTAAAAGTTGTTCTTCTAAATGATTCGTTTACTGATAATTGAATAGTTTCGTTATAGTCTTCTTTATTTGATTTTAAATTTTCACGAATTCTATCAAAAATAACAACAGTATCATTTACAGAATAACCAGCAATAGTAAGCAGAGATACAGCAAATAAACTATTTACCTCTACAGATAATATAATTCCCAGCCAAGAGAATATACCGAAAACAATTAATAAATCATGGAATAAAGCTAATAATGCAAATAATGCATATTTTTTATCAAATCTAATAGTTATATATAAAGAAATTACAAATAAAGAAACTAACAATGAAGTAACACAATTAGTAAGTAATCTTTTCCCAAGCTTTGGACCTATTAATCTTGAATCCTTACTCTCATAATTTAAAGGTCCAATAATATTATCAAGATTACTAATAAGATTATTTGATTCTTCGATACTCAAATAAGGTGTTCTTATTGAAATCAATTTATTATTATTTTGGGATTGTAGTTTAATGTTATTTAATAAGTTTTTATTTTTAGAGTTCTCTCTTAGATTTTCTAAAATCGAATCAGGAGAAAAATTAGAACATTCCTCATTACAAATTCTCTCTATTCTTAGTTCATTACCCCCAACAAAATCCATTCCTAAATTTATAGGTTTTTTATAAGAAGTATTAAAAGTAGAATATAAAATCCCTAAAAGACTCAACAAAATAAGAACAGTTGAAAACCCAATTATCTTTCTTTTATTTTTTATTAGTTCAAGATTGTATTTCATGGGAAATTAGAAATAAAAAATTTAGTTTGAAAAATTATTCCTTGGCAGATAGAGATTTTTCTGTCTGAAAGATTGATATGTTGTAAAAAATCGCAAAATATTTTTAGAACAATTTAATGAGGTAAACAAGCTTATTAAGACTCCAATACCTAATGTTGCCGCAAAACCCTTAACAAAATTTGTGCCTAATAAAAATAATACAAAACAACTAAGAAGAGTTGTAATATGGCCATCAACTATAGATGAATTAGCTCTCTGAAAACCGCTATCAATAGATCTTGTAAGAGTATTACCATCATATAATTCTTCTCTAATTCTCTCAAATATCAGAATATTTGCATCAACAGCCATACCAACACTAAGTATAAGCCCAGATATTCCAGGTAAAGTCAAAGTTACAGGAATTAGAGAATATATGGCTAAGTTAAAGAAACCATAAATTACTAGAGAAAGAACGGAAACAAAACCAAGAATTCTATAATTAAAAATCATAAAAATACCAACAAAAATTAACCCACTAATTGCTGCATAAAGACTTTTTAAAATATTTTTGGATCCCAATAGAGCCCCTATTGTGTTAGTTTCAACTATTTCAATTGGCAATGGTAATGAGCCTCCTTTAAGTTGAACTTCTAATTCTCTAGCATTTTCAGCACTAAAATTACCACTTATTGTTGCTGATCCACCAGTAATCCCAGTACTAGCAAACTGATTTCCAACACTGGCTTCACTAATAGATTCACCATCTAAAATGATAGCCAATAGTTGAT
The DNA here is from genome assembly GCA_902572395.1 of uncultured Synechococcaceae cyanobacterium. Taxonomy (GTDB): domain Bacteria; phylum Cyanobacteriota; class Cyanobacteriia; order PCC-6307; family Cyanobiaceae; genus Prochlorococcus_A. The sequence continues at coordinate 10,769 of CACGFX010000016.1, read as the reverse complement.
TAGTGCCAGCAATTGACTTTGTAATTTCTGCAAACTTTTCACCTCCTGAATTACTAAAAGTTAATAAAACTTCCCAATTACTATTTGTTTGTTCTTGTCTCCTTCCTGCGTTAATAAGATCCTTACCAGATAAATCTGTTTTAATAAATAAATTTGTAATTTCTTTATCAACATATTTTTTGATTTCAATTAACTTCCCATATAAATCTTTACTAGTAGATGAGTAATTCAATTCTTGCTCTATATCATTAAGATCTTCTTGAATAACTTTTAAGTTATTATCATTTTGACTTTTTTCTGCAAAGGAATATTGTTCAATTAATTCTTTAATAGTAAATCTCTGAAGTTGCAGGGTTTTTAAATCTGTAGATGTTCCTTCTTTTTGGGTTCTAAATTCTAATAAAGCAGTCTTACCTAATACCCTTGAAGCAACAAATGGATTTTGTTCACCTGGTAATTCTAAAATCAATTGGTCTCCACCAAGGGTTTGCAAATTAGACTCAGAAACTCCTAAATTGTTAACACGCTTATCTATAACTGAATTAACTGCTTCAAGTTCATCCCTTGTTACCTTACCTTCCTCTTTAATAATTTGTAGTGTAAGTTGAGAACCCCCTTGTAAATCCAATCCCAACTGTAAGGGATAATTTATTAATAGATAAACAGATAAAGTAAGTAGAAATATAATAAAAAAAAGCCAACCTTGCCTTCTTTTCATTGTCTATATACTCCCACTAATTAAATCTTCAACTTTTTCAACTATTTGATGTGGTTGGATTATTGTCAAATTCTCAAGATTTCCATTATAAGGAGTTGGAATATCCTGACTAGATAATCTAATTGGTCGGGCGTCAAGATCGTCAAAACACTCTTCTGTTATCAAGGCAATTAATTCTGCACCAATACCTCCAGTCTTCATACATTCTTCAACAATAACTACTTTATTTGTTTTTCTTATTGATTTTGAGATGGTTTCCATATCAAATGGTTTTAAACTTATTAAATCTATTAACTCAACATCTATTCCTTTTTTTTCTAATTCTTCAACAGCTTTAAGGCAGTGATGTCTCATTCTTGAATAAGTCAATAAAGTAATATCTTTTCCTTCTTTTACAACGTCAGCCTGATCTAAAGCGCACGTATAATCTCCCTCAGGTAATTCTTCAGACAAATTGTATAGAAGAACATGCTCGAAAAATAGAACCGGATTATCATCTCTTATAGCTGCTTTCATTAAACCTTTAGCATTTGTGGGTGTACTACACGCAACAATCTTTATGCCAGGAACTGCATGAAAATATGCTTCAAGTCTTTGACTGTGCTCAGCACCAAGTTGACGACCAACTCCTCCAGGTCCTCGAACTACTGCTGGTATTTTATAATTTCCGCCACTTGTATATCTAAGCATACCCATATTATTTGATATCTGATTAAAAGCTAAAAGCAAAAAACCCATATTCATTCCTTCTACTATTGGTCTTAAGCCAGTCATTGCTGCACCCACAGCCATACCCGTAAAACTATTCTCGGCAATTGGAGTATCTAAGACTCTTAACTCTCCATATTTTTCATATAAATCCTTAGTTACCTTATAAGATCCTCCATATTGACCAACATCCTCACCCATAACGCAAACATTTACATCATTTGCCATTTCTTCATCAATTGCCTCTTTCAAAGCATTAAATAATAATGTTCCAGCCACAATTAATTACCTAATTAATCACATATATAATCCTACCACTTTGAATAATTCAACCTCCTTCAGCGAAGGTTATGAGTAGTAATATTGATAAAATCATTCCAGGTGACAGTAAAAGAACTAAAAGGCCTAAGTCATGTAAAGACATTAAAAGAAAGTGTTTTCTTAATAATATTGGCAATTCAATTTTTCATAAGAAAAAAACTGCGAATAAATACAATAAAAAGTCCTATACCTATAAAAGCAAAAGAGAAAGTTAGCAAAAATGATAATCCAATTATCAAGGTATTAATACTAGAAGAAATATTTTGGACTATTTCAGAAGAATTAGATGGTTTATGTAATGAAAAATAAATTGCAATTTTATTACTTAAAAAATAAAAAAATATAAATAATAAAAAACTTGTTAATGAACCTACAATAAAATTTAACGGCCCTTTTTCGGGAATGTTTTTTTCAATATTCTCAGTACTATTATCAGCCACAATGAAATTTTGTATAAAAAAAATTTAAATGAATGCTATTCCCTTTTCAAGGAAAGTGCAAACCCATGAATCGTAACCTTTATTTCTAAATAATTTATAATTTGCAGTTAATTCTTTTTTAGCAATCTCTATATCTTTAAAGAGTGCAAAGCATGTAGGCCCTGATCCACTCATTGAAAATGTGAGACAATTTTCTAATTTAGAAAGTAAATATAATGCCTGCTTTACGGAATCATTTTCATTTTCAACAACTAACTGCAAATCATTTTTAATAGATAAATGTTGATTATTAAAATTTAAGTTATTTAAAACATTATCTCTTAAATTTTTTCTTATGTTCTCAATCATTTCTCTATCAGTAAGATATTGATCACAAAATCTATTACTATATTTTTTATAAGTTTCAGCTGTAGATACTGATACATTTCGATTTTTTAAAAGAATTACTCCATATTCAAAGTTTGAATCTAATTTCTCCAAAATTTCTCCTCTTCCAAAACATAATTGAATGCCACCATTTATAAAAAAGGGAATATCAGATCCTAAAGTTGATGCTAATGAACATAATGTTTCTTGATCTAAATTTAAATCCCATAACTTATTAAGACCAATTAATGTTGCTGCTGCATTACTGGATCCACCAGCTAATCCTGCGCCAATTGGAATATTTTTTCTTAAAAATATATTCGCACCGTAATCGATATTTGACTTTTTCCTCAATAGATTTGCCGATTTAACAATTAAATTATCATCAGATAAGCTTAAATCATTACAATCAGACTCAAGTTTAATTAAACCTTCATTATTAATTTCAAATTCTAAATAATCAGAAAGATCGATATTTTGCATAATCATTGCTAACTCATGAAATCCATCCTCTCTTTTACCAATAACTTCAAGGTGCAAATTTATTTTGGCAGGAGATTTTATATTAATTTTCGTTTTAGCTAAATCTTGCATATACTTAAATTTTTATTTTTTAATTTTAATACAATTTTCTGCAAGCTTAATCCATTGGTCAATTGAAATATCTTGTGGTCTTAAATTAAAACAAACTTTTGAAGATTCAGATAATTCATTTATCTCTTCATTTGAAAGTATTGAATTAAGAGTATTTCTAAGCATTTTTCTTCTTGAATTAAATGAAATTCGAAGAAGTTTATCTATATATTTTTCTAGATGAATATCTAATCTTAAATCATTTTTAATTGGTTCGAAAACTACTAAAGAAGAAAAAACTTTTGGAGGCGGACTAAATGATGAAGGCGGCACATCACATATTCTTTTTATTTTTGATAGTAGTTGCATTCTTATACTAAGAGCACCAGCATTGGGACTACCTTCTTTTGACAAAATCCTATCTACAACGTCTTTCTGCATCAAAAATATTATTTTTTCGTAATTATAGTTTCTTATAATTCCCAATCGACCTATGAAAATATCCAATATTGGGCCAGTTATATTGTAAGGAATATTTGCAATCACTTTTGTAATCTTCTGATTAATCGAATCTAAATTTACAGAAAGAATATCTCCCTGCTGAAGTGAAAACTTATCATTATTATTGAATTTATCATTTAATAAATTTATTAAATCCTTATCTAATTCAATTGCATGTAATTTTTTAATTTCTGAATCTAATAACTTAGATGTTAAAGCTCCTTTACCAGGACCAATTTCTAAAATAAAGTCATTTTCATTAAGAACAGCAATTTCTTTAATTTTTTCTAAAATTTTTTTATTTACCAACCAGTGTTGTCCAAATCTTTTCTTTTGATGATAGTTTTTAGAATTCATCTAAAAGATAAATAATATGTTTAAATTAAATATAAATTTATTTAATACTTTATATCATGAGCTTATCAAAAAAAAATTTAGATAAACTCAATAAATTTAAAAAAAAGAAAAATTTAAGTAACGAAAGTAAAAATATAAATATAAATAATTACACAAATATAACTAATAATGATAATTTAATCACCGATCCACTTAATTTAGAAGATCCCAATAAAATTTTTTATTCGTTAATTGATAATTCAGAATCTTTAGAAGAGACTTCTAACATTAATAACTCACTAAGAGAAAGTGAGATTAATCAAATTAATATGAATTCTAAAAAACATAATTTATCCAAGAAATTAACAACCGAAGAGGAACTATATGATGAATTTAATTATCTTCTTGATGAATAATTAGTTTTAATATTTACTTATGCTTCAGAGTAATAGATTAGCAATTTATGCTATCGGCAAAATAAAGAAACTTTGGATTAGAGATGGAATTAATCAATACAAAAAAAGAATGCCTGAACTTGTCATTAATGAGTTAAAGACTTTTAATTTAAATAATCTTAGATCCAATAACAATATTATTATCTGCCTAAGTGAAGAAGGGAAACAGTTTAATTCAGTTGAACTATGTTCCTTACTCTTGAATTTTAAAAATAAAAAAATTAATTTCTTAATCGGTGATACTGATGGAGTTAGTTCAGATATAAAAGAAAAATCTGATCTTGTACTAAGCCTATCTCCTTTAACTTTTCCTCATGAATTAGCTAGATTAATCCTAATCGAGCAAATCTATAGAGCTATTTCTATATCTAACAACTCCCCTTATCATCGTTCTTAAAAAGATTAGATTCAATCTAAAATTAATCTATAAAAGTTTAATAACTAACTATTTTTTGTTTTTTGCTATATAGTACATATATACTATTAATTTAACATTGGATTCTTTTGATTCAACTACTAAAAAATTTAAAATCCCATTATTAACTGATTCGGTATCAGCAGGGTTTCCTTCTCCTGCAGATGACTATACAGAAGAAAATATTGATTTAAACGAACATTTAATATCTAATCCGTTTAGCACTTTTTTTCTTAGAGTTAAAGGTGACTCAATGATAAATGCAGGAATTAAAGATAAAGATTTAATAATAGTAGACAAGAGCTTAATAGCCAGACCAGGGAATATCATCATTGCAATGATAGACGGAGAATTTACAATAAAAAGATTATCTATAAAAAATAATGAATTATATTTAAAAGCAGAAAATCATAATTATCCTGATTTTAGATTTAAAAACCATATTGATGTACAAATATGGGGAGTTGTTATTTATTCAATACATAGCTATTTATGAGGATTTCAAATATTGATGCAATAGCTCTTATAGATGCTAATAATTTTTACGCGTCATGTGAACAAAATATTAATCCTCATTTGAGAAATAAACCAGTAGTAATTTTATCTAATAATGACGGATGTATCATTGCAAGAAGCCCTGAAGCGCGAGCTTTAAAAATTAAAATGGGAACTCCGTATTTTAAGGTCAAAGAAAGACTAAATAAATTAGATGTGGCAGTCTTAAGCTCAAACTACTCGCTTTATGGGGATATGAGCAGAAGACTAATGAATTTACTGAAAAATTACTGTGAACAGATAGAAATTTATTCTATTGACGAAGCATTCGTCTCGATTTCTAGACCTAATGATGAAAATCTATATCCTTGGGCAAGAAGCATAAGATCATTAATATATCAGAATCTAGGGATTACCATAACAGTAGGAATAGGAGAAAATAAAGTAAGAGCAAAAATTGCTAATAAACTAGCTAAAAATATTGATTATTCAGCTGGAATATTTGATTTAGCTAGAACCGAAAATGAGAATAATTATTTGAAAAGAATTAGTATAGATAAGATATGGGGAGTCGGGAAACAAACCTCTAATTGGTTACAAAGTAAAGGTATTAAAAATGCGCGAGAACTAAGAGATATGGAAGAAAATGAAATCATTAAGAAATTAGGCATTGTAGGGAAAAGACTGCAATTAGAACTTAAAGGCCATAGATGCCTGCCCATAGAAAAAAACAAGAAATCAAAAAAAGAAATTCAGGTGAGCAGGAGTTTCGGCACACCTATCACAAAATTAGAAGACTTAACTCAAGCACTGGCAACTCACGCAATAAAAGCCTCTGAAAAAATGAGAAGTCAGAATTTACAATCATCTAATATTAGAGTATTTGCTAGAACCAGTAAATATTCAAGTCAAAATTATCAAAGAAGTGCTCATAGAAAACTTACAAATGCAACAGATGACACAAACAATATTTTAAAAATAGTAGTTGAATTATCTAAAGAAATTTATAATCCCGAATATAAATTCTCAAAAGCTGGTGTTTTAATGCAGGATTTAACAAATAGCGAATATTTACAGCAATCAGTTATCAATTACAAATCTCAGAAAGTCTTAAAAAAATCAACAAATCTTATGAAAACGATTGATTTATTAAATAAAAGATTTAATAACAATGCAATTACATGGGCCATTACAAAAAATCCACAAAGTTGGAAGATGAATAAGAATTTATTAAGTCGCTCATCTACAACTGATATAGAACAAATCCCAACTATAGTGAAGTAAACAAAATAGAATGGAATTTATATTATTTTTAAGCAAATTAGATAAAGAGATTCTTAACTTATTAATTAAAGCAAACTACATAGTTGAAGAAAATAAAATTGAATGTCTATTAAACAAAGAAATAAAAGGGCTACATAATTTTAAAGAAAATAAAATAATAATATGTACTGAAAATGCAAAAAGGAAAACAAATTTTAGAAATAAGAATCAACAACCAAATAAAGATAACTTCAAAACAGAAAGGGCGATAAGAAAAGCATTAAGACACGAAGCAACTCATGCGATACAAAAATGTAATGACAATAAAACAATAGGGGATATAAAAAAATTAGAAAACAAATTGCATCAAAGAAAAAGAAAAGCATTAGAGTTCTCTAGTTCAAATTTTTCTGGGACTTATGCGAAAGAAGTAGAAGCTTATGTTCTTGAAGATAAACCCAAAAAAGTTAAAAACTTGATTAAAAAATACTGCCTATAAATTAAAACTTTTTATATTAACTAGCGAGGAAATTGCCACAACGTTGTTTGTCTAAGAAATTTATATGTTGTCTTTCTAGGTAATATAATTCCTGAAATTTAATGGCATCTGAGTTTAAATCCTTAAAAAGATCATCTATCTCTTTATTTGTATTTGAAGAACCTGAAGAAGGATTATCAATTAATATAGATATACAATTTTCTAAAGTTTTTAATCTTTGAGATCCCCAAGATTCTATTAAGTGTCTACATCTTTTTAGAGAATTATATTTCTCAAGAAGTGATAATGTTCCTAGTAAATTGTCCTTAGGATTACTCAGCAATGTTAAAAACAACTCATTTGGATTAATAAAAATATTAATTTTATTTGATGATTCAGGATTATTGAGAGCTAAGTAGTCAGGCAGAAGTGAAATTAAGTTAATAGAAGAAAAATCTTTTTGAAGATTTTGACTATTTGATTGTTTTAAATCATTTAAGTAATTTAAACCTAAATTATTTTGTTCAATTTTTGAAATAGCTTCCCATAAGCTTTGAATATAACTAGTATTAAAACTATTAATTTCTCTTTTGAGAAATTCATCACGAATAAATAGCCTAAGATCTGGACAATGTAAATAATAAAAAATTATTTCCGATTCATTTTTTTCCCGTCGAGAAATTTCATTTGGTTGTTCAAATTTTTTTGATCTACCATGCCAACGAAATCCCTTTACTTGATTTCTTAAATCTTGTTCAAACTGTATTGCTAACCTAGCTTGACCCTTACTTAATTTTTCGGAAACTTTTTGTAAATAATGAGTTCTGGTTGATGATTGAGGTAATTTACTCAACAATTTTACCAATGAAGAAATAACACTTTGGAAAATTTCAGACTTAGTTAAATCTTGATCTTTAAAGATCTGATCAATCTCCCAATCAATCCAAAAGGATGAATTATCAATTAAATTAAAATAATCTTCAGGTGTATGACTATTCAAATATTCGTCAGGATCTTTAAAATGACTTAGTTGAAGTATCTTAAGATTAATTTGATCATGAAGGGATAGGGTCTCAACTTCTTTAATTACTCTTTTTGTAGCTAAAATTCCTGCATTATCAGAATCAAAATTCAAAATTATATTTTTATTATCTGTACATCTACATAGTTGAGAAATTTGATACTTATTCAATGCGGTACCGAGAGAAGCAACAGAATTAGTTATACCCTTTGAATGAAGAGAAATAACATCAAAGTAGCCTTCAACAATAATAGCTTTATCTCTTTTTCTAATATCACTAGAAGCTTTTTCGAAGGCAAACAACATTTTTCCCTTTTCAAATATCTCTGATTCTGGAGAATTAAGATATTTGGGTTCCTGACCATCAAGAGATCTTCCTCCAAAGGCAACTACTCTTCCCTGCATATCATGTATTGGAACAATTAACCTATTTCTAAAACGATCATATATCTTGTCAGAATTATCTTTAGAAATTGCAAGACCTGAAGCTAATATTAAATTAATGGGGAATTTTTCTACCTTAGAAAGATAATTAAACAAATCATTCCATGAATTTGGGGCAAAGCCTAATTCAAAGTTATCAATAATCTTGTTACTCAAGTTTCTCTTGGATGTTAAATATTTCATGGCTTCAAAACCAAGAGAATTATTTAATTGAGACTTAAACCAATTTTTAGTGACTCTTAATATTTTATAGAGCTCTTCCTTTCTAGATAGTTGTTTTTTATAAGCTTCTACTTGGGGACCCTCAAGATTTTCAACATTAATATTATTTTTTTTAGCAAGAGAAAGTACAACATCTGAAAAATTTGCACGAGTAAATTCCATTAAAAATTTAATAGAGTTTCCACCTGCACCACAAGAAAAACAGTAATAGAATTGTTTAGTTGGTGATACTGTCATAGATGGCTTAGTATCATCATGAAAAGGACAAATCCCAACAAATTCCTTGCCTTTCTTCTTAAGAACAATATGTTCAGATATAACGTCAACAATATCTGCTTTTTCCTTAACCTCTTGAATAGTTCTTGGGTGTATAGAATGAACCATTGAGATTTTTATCAATAACAAATAATGATTTATTTGTTATAGGTCAAAATCAAATAAGAATCTACTTAATTTCACAATAAAACTATTTTTTTAAATGTTAAATATCGCAGAATTAGAAAAAAAAATTAATTCATTGAATAAGTTTAATTTGGTATTTGCTTCATTCTTCTTTAGTTTGATGACTTTATGTGTAAAAAATATTGATAAAAGGATACCTATTTATGAATTAGTTTTATTCAGATCATTATTAAGTTTAATTATTACATTATTGATAATTAATCTAAAGAAAATAAATCCTTGGGGCAACAATAGACCATTACTTATCTTAAGAGGTGTTTTAGGAACTTTAGCTTTAGTTTGCATTTTTTATGCGATAAGAAATATGCCCCTTAGTATATCTACTGTCATTCAGTACACATACCCTATCTTTATATCTATATTCGCTGGCATATTTATAGACGAAAAAATAACTCGGAATATAATTTTTGCTTTAATTTTTGGCTGGATTGGAATATTAGTAATATTAAATCCAAGTCAATTATCAAATATAAACGTTGAAATTGAAAATGTTTCGGTTTCGATCGCATTTCTTGGAGCAATCTGCACTGCATTAGCTTACGTTACTGTTAAGAAACTTTCATTTACTGAAGATGTTTATGTAATTATTGAATATTTTCCACTTGTTTCTTTTATAGCATTATTGCCAATTGTATTAATGAACTGGGTTACCCCAACTTGGAATGAATTAGTTTGGATAATTGGCATTGGCTTATTTACTCAATTAGGTCAGACTTTCTTAACTGTAGGATTAAAAAATTTACCTGCTTCTGAAGCTTCAATAATTAACTATTTGCAAGTTTTATTCGGGTCAATTTGGGGGATTTTGTTTTTTAGTGAAATAATAAATATAAATTTTTTATTAGGAGCTTCACTAGTATTATTAGGAACTATTATATCTACTACCAAAATAATAAAAAGGACATAGAATATAGTTATAAAAATAAAAAAAAAGTGAAATTTTTCTATTTATCTTTATTATTTTGTTTTTCTCCTATTGTTCAAGTTAATGCAACTACCCCAAAGTCAGTAACTTGCACAAGAACTGAATACAGAGAGGAATACATTCCTGGAACCAAATCAAATCCAGGCTACGTGAAAAGTTATGAGGTGGACGTTGTAATACCTTGTGGAGGTCAAAGTACAGCTGAAAAAATAGATGATAATGACTGTAGTGAGGGTTCTGTTATAGGAGGACTTCTTGGTGCTGGAATAGCACTATCTTCCTCTAGAGGGAAAGATAGATTTTGGGCAGTACCTGCTGGAGGAACGGCAGGAGCACTAATTGGTTGTCAGGTTGATGGTGGTTAATTGATTAGTTGGATAAATGGAGAATTGGTTGAGTCATGGCAAACTAATCAAAAATTTTTTGTTTTAATAAATTGTCAAGGATTAGGATACGAAATTCAAATACTAGAATCCTTTTTTCTCAAATTAAAAACAAATCAGATATCTAATAAAAAAATTACTCTTTGGTTAAAACATATTAAAAAAGAAGATTCAGATTTATTATTTGGCTTTACATCAAAGGAACAAAAGAATTTCTTTATTGAAATTTTAAGTATCCGAGGT
>CACGFX010000015.1 GCA_902572395.1 uncultured Synechococcaceae cyanobacterium | reverse complement strand
TAGAAATTGGACTTTTTTCAAGGAGAATCTTTATGTTTTTATTCAGAATTTCTCATAATCAAGGAAATAAAAAAAATATTGTACTTATAACGACTAGAAGAGGAGGAGGTACGTTTTTATCTGAGCTTATAAAATCCAACGATGAATCAATGCGTATATATCATCATATTTTTTCTTGGTATCAAAATGATTTTTACACAAAGTTTTTTTTCAAAGTAAAAAAAAATAACCAAGAGATTTTTCCTAATTCAAATAATTTAAACTTTTTCAATAAAGTGAATTCTGGCAGGCTTATTGCTTTTACTGATTGTAATTTCTTCAATGTAAACTTTGTAAGAAAATCTAATAGAGCAATTTACAAAATTACAGAGGCAAAAGGTTTATTTGATTGGTTTATAAATAATCCTGAATTGATTACTTTGTTTCAAGTTAGACATCCAATACCAACTAGCTTATCAATATTAAATAATGGTTGGGAAAATACTATTAATTCTTACTTAATAAATAAAAGATTTGTCAATAGATTCCTTAATGCAGATAAATATGATTACTGCAAAAATATAATAAATGGGAAAGATAGTCTTTCTATTTTTGTATTGAATTGGGTATTAGAAAATCTTATTCCATTAAAAAGTAAGTTTCTTGACAATATTTTATTAATTTCATATGAAGATTTCATATTGAACCCTAAAAAATATATTTTTTTATTAGAAAAAAGTTTATCTATTAAATTTAATATGGATACTGATTGTTTCTCAAGACAACCCTCTAGTACAAAACAGTATTCAAAAAAATCTACAAACGAAGCAATTAAAAATAATGATATTAATTTTTTAATTGGAGATTGGAAAAAATATATTGATAATTCTTATGAAAAAAAATTAATGTCGATTTTAGAAAAATTCGAGATAGATATATATGAGTATTCAAATTTATCAATAAATCCAAAGTACCTACCTAATTAAATTTATATTTTTAAGTACTTGCCTCCACCATTGAATTTTTTAATCTGAAATAAAATTCAATCTCTTAAAAAATATGCAGAATTATGCGATAGCTGATATAAAAAATGATTTTAAAATTTTTAAGTGAATAAAATAATTATATGTTGATTATCAAATTTAAGACTATAACAAGAATAGAAATCGAAACTTATGAATTATTATTAAAGAAAATTTATAAATAATTTGAAACAGATATTAAAAAATATTTACTATAAATATTATCAATCTATTTTTAATTTTTCTAGTACAAAATCAAGAATTATTGATTCTGCAAAATATTTATCTGATAAAGAAATAAACAAGAAATCTATTATATTTTGGACAACTCAAAAAACAGCCTCAACATTCGTTCAAAAAGCTTTAAAAACACTCGCGAAGAATTCTGAATATAAATATTATGATTATGCTTCTTCAATTTGGTATCTAGGAAATCATATAAAAATGGATAATCCTTTTCTTATTGAATCTGAGTGTTCATCTTTATATAGAAAGTATGGCGAAATATATGGTCCAATAAGAAAACCATTTGATTTAAAAGATCAGAACAAATACATAAATATATTTTTTTTGAGAGACCCCAGGGATGTTTTAGTAAGTAGCTTTTATTCGAGAAGTGCATCTCATGAAATTCCACAAAACAATATTTGGAAGCAAAAATTTTTAGAAGTCAGAAAAAAAAGTCTTCTACAGGGTATAGATAATTATTGTTTGGAATATACCGATAAATGGATTATTCCCGATTTTAAAAAGTATCAATATATGAAAGATAACTGCCCTGAAAACTATTTTTTCTCTTATGACTTTTTTCAAAATTCTCCACAAGAATTCATAAGATCTCTTTCCTTGATTATGAATATTCAATTAAATGAAAATTTATTATGCAAATTAACAAGTAAGGCTACTTCGCCTTTTGACAAAAATAATTATAAAATTTTTTATAAAAACAAAACATCACATTGCCGCTCAGGAAAGAGCCGCCAATTCGAAAAAGAGTTAAAAAAAGAAACTTTACTTAAATTAAATACTAAATTATATGAAATCTTGGAATACTGGAACTTCACTAAATAAATCTAAAATAATTTAATGAGTATTATTATTGCAGCACCACATCTTAGCTTTCCGATAAAAAATGCCGATGATAAATTAATTTGGAATAGATCAATTTTATTTAAAGAAATTTTTGATTTAACTATAATTATTGGAATGAATCATGTAATAGTCCTTGAAAAGGGTGAACAAGATATTTTTAAAAAATACAGTAAATCAAAGAAAAATAAATTTTATGCCTTTTTTAAAACCTTGATATACAGATCTGACTATAAATACAATAAATTTATTAGTAGTGATTTCCTAAAAGAATATTTTAAAGTTTTCAAAAAATATAAACCTAAAAATGTTTTAATTAGTTATTTACAAACGGCAATAGCTCTTCAAAACAATAATCTTCTATTAAAAAATATAAATTATATTTGTGAAACTCATAATGATGAATGGACTTGGAATGATAACAATCAATTAAGTTTGAATTATTATTCACGTGAAAACATAAAAAAAAATCCTTTGAAAATTTTTCATAATAGAATCAATTCCTTTTTATATAGTTTTATTTCTCAATCCTCCAAAAAATGGTTATCTAATAACATATCTAAATTACCTCGAGAATTAAAAATTATTTGTTTATCTAAAAATGATTTTGAAAGCCTCAGTATAAGGCTAAAAAAATTTCCTCTTTATTTAATAACTCCATCAATAAACGAAATAGCTGATTTAAAGGAGTGCAAAAAGGATAAGATTCATACAGAAAAAGATCTTTTTAACTTATTATTTGTTGGTTCTCTTGATATGAAGATGAATATTGATGCAATTATTTTTTTCTGCAAAAAATTTAATAATGAAATACAAAAAAAATTTGGTAAAAATATTCGAATAAACATTGTAGGAAGGAATCCTTCTCAACTAATAAAAGGAATATGTAGAGAAAAAGAATTTAATTTATATAGCGATGTATCCAATATTATGCTTTTAAATCTTTATAAGAATTCTGATTTACTCATAATGCCATTCCCATACAACTGTGGGTTTAAATTAAAATTCATAGAAGCTATTGAGAATGGGATTCCAATTTTAGGAACTGAATGTGTAAACTTTTCAAGTAAAGATAAATTACCTAATTCTCTATTTTCTAATGATAAAAAAAAGTGGCTAAAACACATAGAACTTTTAACATTTTTCAGTGATGAAGAATATAAAAATTCAAGAAAAAATATTCAAGAATATTCAACCCATTATTCAAAAGAGAAAATTAAAAAAATGTTTACTAATATATTAAAAATCTAATTATTTAAGACTATTAGATTACATTTCTTGTTTCTTGATAAACAAACAATATAAATTTTTTTATAAAAATAATTTTAAAATGATTATGTATAAATTTTGGGGTTAAATAATTCAGTTAAATTTTACTAATATTAAATATTTATACTCTAAATTTTTTAAAAACATTGTTTTTAAGACAATGTTTGTTAAGTTTTTTGAATCAATATTAATATTTTTGACTTCGATAATTGTAGCAAGACATTTAGGTCCAAGTGATTTTGGCAAATTTAGCTATATATTGTCTATCGTTTTTATTATAAAACCAATTTATAATCTTGGGAGTGCCTCAATATTACAATCAGAATTAAGTCGAAATAAAAAAAATATTTCTGTTATCAATCAACTTTTAAGTATAAGGTTAATATCATTTCTTTCTGTATCCGTAGTAGCATTTTTAGTCTCACCAATTTTATTGAAAAGTCAGAGTATTTATCTATTTTTTATTTTACAATTAGCTTATGGATTTCGTATATTTGATTTATATTCCAAAGCTCTTTTTGTCTATAAAAAAGGGACTGCAAGTGTAAAAATAAACTTTATTTCTGCCATAAAGCTTTTAATACTAATCACAACATCATCTTTATTTTCTTCAAGTATTTATATAGTATCTTTAGCATATTTAATTAACTACTTAACAGATATATTAGTAATCATATTGATTTTAAAAAAGATTAATTTATTTTCCATATTTTCACAATTAAGAATAGATCTATCAAATTTCAAAAAAAATCTATTGAAAGGGTTACCTCTCATGGGTTCAAGCTTAATTTCAATAATTCTTGTAAGAACAGATGTTATATTAATTACTAATATTATTGATGAATTCAATGCGGGAATTTATACAGCTCCATGCAGGATAGTTATTCAAATAAATATTTTACTAAATCTTATTTCATTAAATTTAGTCCCTGAATTAAATAATAAATTCTCAATCAAAAATAATCCTAAATCTGATAAAATTTATATTTTTACATGGTTATATTCTTTTCTCTTCTCAATATCATTTTTATTATTAACTCCAATTTTAATTAAGTTTGGCTTTGGATCAGAATATATCTCATCAATCAAATTAATACCTATTCTTTCTTTAATTGTTTTCTTGAATGGTTTAACATTAACTGATAACGCTTTTTTAAATTTCTATAACTTTAGAAAAATTATTTTTCTTAAATCGATAATTTCTCTTATTATAAACATCCTATTAAACATAATATTAATTCCTTTAATAGGTTTGCAAGGTGCTCTTATTGCACTATTAAGTTCATCTGTCTTTAATTCTTTTGGAGGTATTATATTCAATAAAAAACTCAGAAATCATTATGCAAATTTAATTTTCCCAAATTTTAAAATTTCTAATTTTTTAGAATATTGACAACTAAATTTAATCAATAATTATTCCTTTGGGAATTTCTGATTTATCATAATTAAGTAGATTATAGTCTGAATCGTAAGTTCTTAAAAAGTCATTATATGTATTTGTTTTTAAAAAAACAGATCTAGATTTTTTTGATTTATTAAAATGTTTTATAATTGGTTGAGGTATTTCTAATTTATCAGCAATAATTGCCATTTCACTTGATAAGTTTTCATATTTTGCTATATAGTTAACCAATTTTGTTCCTGTTTGATAGGTAAAACTAGTTTGCAACTGTACATAATTATCAATTCTTGCTTTAAGATAATCATCAAATTTTTTGTATTTTTTAAGATCATTGTTTAGCCTGGAATACTGAAATAGAGAAAGTTGCTGCGATAAAGGATTTCTACTGAAAGCAAATGAAAAGTATTCATTATATTTTTTTAAACCCATTTCACAAATAATTTCATTCGCAGATGGATGGTAATTATATATTTTTCTTCTAAAAGAAATTGGAGACTTACTTCTTTTTAGTACATGGTTAAAAAGTTGAATAATAACTTGAGATTTTGAAGAATATTTTAAAAAGGCTCTCCTTACTGTAGAACCAGCAGTCTTATATACATGTAAGAATATGAATTTTTTTGATATACTAAATCTTGATGAAATGAGCAATTTATTTATTTATTTATTTATTACCTTAAATAATAGCAAAAATGTTTTCTTCTATTTATTAAATTTTAATTATTTTTGAATTAAAAGCAAAATTTTTTAAAAATATTTAAGGCATCAAATTTTTAAAATAATTAATATCTGATTACTTTAATTGATAATTTTGCTAGATTTAGATTTATTTATTTTCTTACTTCAGCTTTTAGAATACTGGGAAAAAAGATCTTGAAAGTAAAAATAATTTAATAATATTAAATTTTAGATTTCAAAATATAGTCCAAATATTTAAAATAATTGATGATGAATTAGGGAATATTTTATTCAATATTAGTTATATCCAAAATCTATTCTTCTTGATAATTTAGCTAAAATCAATGGAATTAATTGATGTAATAATTAAGGTAATTTGATTCATTGTCTGAATTGTAAATAGCAACCTTTTTTGTACAATTACCAACTATCAAAGGCTCATCATTAGTATATTTAGCTAATAATTTTAAAGCTTCATAGGATAAATCCTTTGGAACATTCTGGACTGAAACTACAAAAATTATTCTATCAACTAAAGGCGTTAAA
Organism: uncultured Synechococcaceae cyanobacterium; assembly: GCA_902572395.1. Taxonomy (GTDB): domain Bacteria; phylum Cyanobacteriota; class Cyanobacteriia; order PCC-6307; family Cyanobiaceae; genus Prochlorococcus_A. The sequence goes on along the minus strand of CACGFX010000015.1, from coordinate 22,991 downwards.
ATTATTGATTCTGAGATCCCGAGCACAGGAGTTGTATTAATTATTATGTAATCAAATTCTTCTGATTCCTTGAGATTTGTTATTAATTCTTTAAATTTATTAGATCCAAGTAGCTTTGGAGAATCAATAGATTTGAGTCCAGCCGAGAGGTATTTTAAATTTGGATAAGAATCAATCGATTGATAATATTCTTCAATTTTTTCTTCTGAAATCAAGAAATCTGAAAGACCTTTCTTAGGTTTGATATTTAGATATGTATTTAATTTAGGCTTTCTTAAATCTGCATCTATTAACAATATTTTATTACCCATTTCAGATACAATAAATGATATAAGAGCAGATAAAACACTTTTACCTTCAAGACTTTGGGAACTCGTTATCATAAAAATCTTACTTTTATTTTTAAATAAAAAGTTTATCGATGCATATACATTGTTAAATTTTTCTCTCAATAGTTTTCTTTGGTAATAAATTGTTGAACCTTCTTCAGTTTGGTCAATAGATGAGAAAAAATTTGGCAAGCTTATTGAATTTATGATTTCTGAAAAGCTCTCAATATGATTTATGAAGCCGAGATAAAAAAAGTTGTTAAATCTATCCCTTATATTTTTCTCATTTTTAAAACTTATATTCTTTGTATCTAAATATATGGCTATTAATAAAGACGAAAATAAACCTATTAATAATGAAGACATTAATCTTCTTGGGATTGAGGGGAAAATAGGTCTCCTAGAAAAAGATGCTGGCTCAATAATAGTCCATGCAACATTATCTTTAGCTAATTGAAGTTGGAATTCTTCTTTTGCTCCTACTAATGATGTTAAATTCTCTTCTAGGAGATTTAATCTACTTAATAAAGATTGATATTCATTTATTAAAGAGGGTTGCTTTTGAAATAAATTGCTAATTAATTTTCTCTGTTCTTCAATCGTTTCCCTTTGCGTCCTATTAAATGATAACGCTGCTTCTACAGCTTCTAATTGATATTTTTTTAAAACTGGCCTTATAGCATTTGCTCTTTGTTCAAAAGATTTAATTACTTTTGAATTTGGTTTATATTGTGATCTTAATAAAGAAAGTTCATTTTCTACTTTATTAAATTCCTCTAACAAAGATTGATACGAAGTTGATAATTTAAGACCTGTTATAAAAGCTGCAGACCTACTTTGATCATCTTTAGTAACTAAACTTTGATCAAATCCACTAATAAAATATTTCCCATTAACAATTTCATTTTTAATGTTCCTTAAATTATTATAATTTTCATCAAGTTCTCTGATTCTAGTTAAATAATCATTTTCTTGATTTCTTAGCAAGCTCCCTTCAATATTTGGCTCAAGAATTGAGTTTTGTTGCCTAAAGACTTTTATCTTATTTTGGATTTTGATTACTTTTTCTTGCAAAGCAGGTTCTTGAGTTTCAAGGAATCTTAATCCATTATTTAATTTGTTTTCTTTAAAATCTTTAGCTGACTTTGTGAAGTGAGAACTTAATTCTTTTAATAAAAATAAATCTTTTTTTGGTTTTTTAGAGTAATATTCAATTTCTAAAATCCCCGAATATTCTGGATTATTTGTCTTTTCACCTGTTATAAATGGTTTAATTTTTAATTGTTTTTGTAAGTTCTCAATTTCAATATTAAATTTCTTAGCTACTGGAGAAATAATATATGAGCTTGTTAAAAATTTTATTAATGTTGGAGTATCAGTCTGAGTATCTCCTAGAGCTGTTGCCAAATCCTCTTCATCAAGTGACTTATAAATATTACCAATATTTTTATTAAGAGGATCAGAAATTAATAAAGTAAATCTACCAAGAAAAATAGGATTTACTATTCGCATATAAATGGTATGTGATCCTAAAATTGAGAAAACTGAAAAGAAAATTATTAAAATAACTTTACTCCTTTCTTTGAAAATTCGAATTAATCTATCTAATGATATTTCTCTCCTTTCATTAAAATCTTTAATTTTATTTTCTAAAAATATTTTATTTAGGTCGTTAATAGTATTTTTCAAATTTAAAATTCTATTTTTCCTAATTTAACAAATATATTCAAGGAAAACTTTATGATATGAATTAAACAAAACTTTCAATAAAGTTATTGTTTAATTCATACTTTTTTTAATACTTAGCATGATATATCTTTTAGATTAAAAATTCTATTTCCTTTTTAATCTAAGTAATGTAAATTATAATTATGAAAAGAAAAAACTATAGAAAAATATTCTTAACCATATTTTTATGCTCCTTTACATTTTTTAGTTTTAATTCAAAGAGTTATAGTAATACATCAGATAATGATAAATGTAATAATATATTGCCAAATGCTCCAAATAATCTTGGTAAATATTTGTTGGGACCAGGAGATTTGATCTCAGTAAATGTTTTTTCCAATATTGATATTTCAGGAGATTATGAAATACTTAATGACGGATCTGTATCTTTGCCAATTGTTGGTTCAGTTAAATTGCAAGATTTAACCATAGAAGAAGCTGTAAAGAAGTTAGAAAATATTTTTGAAGATGAACTTTATGCCTCTGCTTTAGATATAATTCTAAAGTATTCGAGACCTCTTTCAATTTCAGTAGTAGGTGAAATTAATAGGCCAGGAATTTATAAGATACAAAAAGATAATGTTTTTAGGGATTCGACTAGAAGTCTCGTTAGTTTTTCTTCCCCTCCTAGATTAGTAGATGCTATTGATCAGGCAGGAGGAATTACACCTAAAGCTGATATCAAAAATGTTTGTTTGATAAGAAAAAGTGGAAATTTTAACAAGGGACCAACTTACTATAAAGTTAATCTATTAGATCTTTTAAAAAATGGAAATCAAGAATATAATCCCTACTTATTTGATGAAGATATTATAAAAGTAAGTAAAATCAAAGAAAACTTTATTTTTGAAAAAGGTATTCTTGAAAGTTCTATTTCTCCTAAAAATATTGATATCAATATTGTAGGTGAAGTGAAAGAACCTGGAGCAAAAAAAATTAAAAATAATAGTAATTTATTGGATGCATTATCTGCAGGCGGAGGTACCACTTATCTTACTTCAAGAGGTAATGCCGAAATTTTACGCATTAATACAAACGGAGAAGTAAGAAGAATAAAATATAAATTTAATCTCAATAATCCAAAACATTCAAAATTCCCAAAACTCTATGATGGTGACACTATCGTTATTTATAGAAATCAAATCAACAAAACAGCAACATTCCTTATGAAAATTTCTGAACCTCTTTATAATATTTTCAGGATTATAGAGATAAATAAAAGTTTAAATAATTGAGTAAATGTCACTTTTACAGAGTACATTAAAAAAAGAAAATAAGAATCATTTACTTATATTTGCTTTTATAATCACTGGATTCCCTGGAGCTGCTTTATTTAGCATAAATTTAAAATACACCATAACTATTTCATTATTATTTATATACTTAATAACAAATAGAAATTGCGAATATTTAAATATTCCTAGTAAGGATTCAAATAATTATTTGAGAAATATTTTCGATGTTTCCATCTATTTATATTTATCAGGCATTGTTTTAAGTAGTTTAATTGCAAATACAAATTTTTCTGCCTCATTTATTTACAGTTTTTTATTTGTTTTTAGATTTCTTATTGTTAAGTCCTTAACAAATAAAATAGATGTAATAAAGATATTTGATTGTTTAGTAATAGCACTAACAATATCGAGTTTGATAGGAGTCGTATTTTATCGACCAGCCTTATTTTTAATAATAAAAGTCTTACAATTCAAACTCGGCGCAATAGCTGGAAACCGACTTCTTATGTGGGGCACAAATGCAAATGTTCTTGGAGTAAATCTAGGTATATCTTCTTGTTATATTATTTCTAGAGTACTAATTGATCAATATAAGTTGTGCAAATTGGAAATAACTAAAAAAGGTTATTTTCAATTTAATTCTTTTTTAGGATATTTAATTTTGTTTTTTAATCTCATATTGATTATGTTATGCAGTACTAGATCAGCTTTTCTAGCTTTGTTTTTAGGAATCTTACCTTTAATTATCAAGATTTTTTCTAATCAATTATATTTTTCAAATCCATATAATAAGTACTATTTACTAATATTTGCCGTCCTTTTATTGAATTTAAAAAAATCATTTAGTTTTTTATCCAATTTTATAATTCTGCAAGATGATCTCTATAGAGGAGTAGGTTCTGGTTTCACAGGTAGAGGAGAAATTTGGTCCCAGATAATTAAGTCAATTGGACCTTTGGGTTATGGATATTTGCCAGGAAGAGGAAGTTTCGATAATAATTTTTTTCACTCAGCTTTTTTAAGCGGTTTATTGTTTTCCATTCCTTTATTTATTTTTATTATTTATTCTTGTATTAGATATATCATTGGCTTTTACCGCACAGAGGAAAATTTATTAATCAATTTCGAATATCTTGTAAAAGCACCTCTTAGTATTTATTTCATGATTAACTTCTTTTTAGAACAACAAACACTTGGCATGACTTCAATTATTAGCTATTTTTTCCTACTAGTTCCATTAGGGATTGTCTCGAAAAAAGAAAACAAAAATTAGTTTAGTTAACCTTTATTAAGTTCTTTAATTCACTAATCCATTCATCGTATCTTAAAGGGAAAAATATAAGTCTCAAAGAATTAAATTCTAAAATTTTTTTTGAAATCAGATAACTTATTAATATAGAAAATAAAACACTTAATAGTCCCCCATAAGGTTTTATATTTAAGTTTGATACTTTAATTATATTAATGATTACCATCTGAACAGGTTGATGTATGAGATAGATTATTAATGAATTTTTACCAAGCGCATTAAAAAATCTATTATGGTAAATTTTTGATAGTGAGCTTAAAAATATTGTCCATAATGGAAAAGTTATGAAATACCAAACAAATTGGTATCTTTGATTTATACTGTATAAGTTTGGAGATCCAGGTGAAAGAGTATTAAATGATCTATCATAAAACGTTAAACAAAATATAAGAATAGTAAAAAGAATGAAAAAATTACTTAATTTAAATTTTAGATTCATTAATAAGGTTTTTATTAGTATTGATATTGGTAAAAAATATAAAGCAGTATAGATACCATAAATATTAAATACTGGATTTAAATCGCCAATATAAAGGTAAGTAATGATACAACTTATTGCTAAAATAGAGTTAATTATAAGATTTTTTCTCAAAAATAAAGAATGTAATAAAATGATAGTAAATAAACAAGGAAGGAACCATAATGAATAAAATCCGCTGGATTCTTTGACGGTATTGAAATTACCAAAAACTATACTTTTTACCATATTAATTAAAATAGAAAAATATTTTTTATTTTCTAAATTAAAAATAAAATTATAAATTAAAGTATAAAAAAATAAAATAGAAAAAAATGGGACTAGATATCTTACTGCCTTATCTCTCATAAAATTAAAATTAAATGAGACTTTATTAAAAACAACTCCCAAAACAAGGAATGTTTGAACATGAAAAAAATAAAAAAATGTTTTAAGATTTTGAAAATCTTGAATAATTAATTTGTCATGACTAATTAATATAGATATTATAAGTAGTCCTTTTAATGAGTTTAATGGAGGGCCTTTGATTTTATTAAAAATAGAGTCATCCATATTGATTGATAAAATAATTTTTAATTAAATTAAAATGAAATCGATACAATAAAAATTTCTCTGATCTTTTTATAACGAAATTTATACTTTTAACTTAATAACATTAAGTTTAACTATAAAGATATCTTTATAGTTAGACGGCATTTATTATTAAATACATATTTTAAAATTTTAACGATAAAAACTATTTAATAATTTTAAACATTCCATTGAAGTCCTTCTAAATATTTATTGCTTCATCAAATTTTTTTACTAAAAACTTTTGGAATGACTTATATAATTGGTTATTTTTATTTGATTCCAATAGGTCTATTTTTAGAAAAAGAAAAAGAAAAATAAATTCTAATTTTTAATATGCCTCCCCTTTGAAAATGTGAAAAAAAGTTTTAAAAAAAATTATTAAATCATTAATTAGGTTCAAATTATTAATGTATTCTAAATCATACTTAATTCTCAATTCCATTGACTCAATTTTCCTAGTTTCTCCTCTAGCCCCTTTTATTTGTGCTAAACCGGTCATGCCTGGCTTTCTAGAGTGTCTTTGCATATATCCAACAATTAATTTTCTATAGAATTCATTATGATCAATAGCATGTGGTCTTGGGCCAATTAAACTCATATCACCTTTTAAAACATTTATTAATTGAGGAAATTCATCAATACTAAACTTTCTCAAAAACCTACCTAATTTCGTTACTCTTATATCTCCTAACTTGGCTTGTTCTAGAAATTTATGATTTCGTTCTTTTTCTTCATACATTGTTCTAAATTTATACATTTTAAAAATTTTTCCCTTAGCTCCATATCTTTTTTGAACGAATAAAATAGGTCCTTTGCTTTCTATTTTAATAGCTAAAGATATCAGAAAAAATAAAGGGGATAAGAAAACAATACCTGATAATGCAAAAATGAAATCTATAGATGCTTTAATATTTAAATAAAAATTTGATTCATCAGAATTCCATATATTAAGGGTTAATAAGTCTCCAAAATACTCTTTATTAAGACTCAATGAGTTAATTTCCCAATCTATTAGAAGTGATATAGGAACAAATGTATCTCCTAAAATTTCTATTAACTTTTCAAATGTTATTTCATCAGTATCATTATGAGAAAAAAATATTTTGTCTATATTATGTAAGTTAATAGAATTTTTAATATCTATAATTCCACCATGACAATTTAAAGAATCGAGATTAATTTCCTTTTTTTCTTTATAATCTTTCGAATTTGGACTGAACCAAAAAATAATTCTATAACCTATCCAAGGATATCTTTTTAATTCCTCTAACAATTTTTTATAGCTTTCTTTATTACCTACAAAAACTGCATTTCTTGAGTTAAAACCTTTTCTTCTTATCCTTCTTAAGAGGAATCTAAGTATAAAATGATGTAAAAATAAATATCCAAAACATAAAGTAAAAAATACTATAAAGGTTGAATTATCAATATTATTTAAATCCATGAAAAATAAATTCAATATAGTCAGACTGGAGCATATATAAAATATTTTAGGGATTATATTAAAAAGGATTTTTATTCGATGACTTTCATAAATTCTATTTATATTTAATACAAAGGTTATTATTGGAAAAAAAAATATTTGACTAATACTAAAAAACTCAGCTTTCTCAAATACAATACTATAAATGATTATTAAAATTATTGGATCAATTAGTTTTTGAAAGTTACTAAGAATTATCGATTCTCTTTTTAATAAACCCCTTAACATAAATATAAATTCTAATATTATCTCAGTTTATGCAATTATTTTTTTATTTTTTGTATCAGAATTTATAGATTTTGATTTTTTAATATCTGTTTAATAAATATTTAAATTTCTTTTTAAGAATTTATTAAACTTTTCTAAAACATATCTTTGATTAAATTTTTTTTCAACAATTTTCCTCGCTTTTTTACCTAATAAATATCTTTTGTTTGGGTTTTCAATGAGAAAGTTTATTGCCTCTATAAAACTACTTTGATCTTTGGGATCAGTTCTTAAACCAACTTCAGAAATTATTTTACCTAAATCACTATTTGCAGAGCAATTAGAAATCACAGGATTACCCGAGGCTAATATCGCTAATAATTTTGAAGGGAAAAGAAGATCTTCAACTTTTTCATCTTGAGGAATAATATGTATATCGCCAAAATTTAGCCAATCATTAAATTTTTCGACTTCTTGAAAAGGCAAGAATTTTATATTATTGATTTTTCTCGTTAAATAAATTAACTTTTTTTTTGTTGGCCCTTCTCCCCCAAAGACCCAAAAAACATTTTGATGATTTTTAAATTTTTCTATTATCGGTATTAAAAAATCAAATCCTTGCTTTTCATTCATAGATCCGGAGTATTGAATTACAACTGTATCAGCAGGTATATTGAATTTTTTTCTGTAAATATTTTGTAGTCTATTTTTTTCATTTTTTTGATTAAAAATATTAGGATCAACCCAGTTTGGCAAATAATAAATTTTGTTTTTATCAATTCCTTTAACTTCTAATTTATTTATCATGCCTCCACTAATACTTCCAACTACATGAAAAAGCTTGTAGATTAGTTTCTCAATTTCCAATAGGGTTTTTTTGAAGATTTCCCCACTTAGCAAACCAAGATTGAATGCGGCATCTAACTCAAAATCTTGAATATGAATCATAGTAAAAACTTTTCTAAATGAAAGTAACCTAAAAATTGCAACATTATGTGCACAAAATAAAGTCGGGACAACAAGTATTAAGTAGTCGGGCTGCCAAAATAATTGTTTAATCAGTATTGGAAAACTACTAATTGAGAAAGATAATAGATGTAAAAGCCTTTTTATTCCATTTGGTGATTTAGGAACATATATTGGACATCTGTAAACTTTATATCCAGTATCATTTTCAGTGAAGTATTTGTTTTTTTCTATACGCCATTCTGGGTAATACTTTGGCGCAGTTATTACACGTAATTTATTCCCTTTTTCTTGAAGGAAATCAGACAATTCTCCATTATATTTACCAATTCCAACTATTTCAGGTTTAAAGTTTAAGCAATATAAAATTATCTTCATCTAAATATCCTTTTTTATATTATTAACTATAAGTTTTAAAAAGACACCTAAATTTTTTAATAATAGTTTTTAATAAATCAAATAACATTTATTGAAAAACAAAATAATAAATTTTAAAAATAAAAAAATTAAATTTGATTAGCAGAATGTGAATATTAAAAGCAATTATGGTCTTTAAAATGAAAAATGATTTTTTTAAATATTTAAAAACATTTAAAAGATAAAATTATTTTTAAGTAAATTAGAATTTTTTAAATTCGATTATTTCCTAAATACCAACAAAAAAGAAGATACCAGAGAAAAAATTCAAATTTATATTTTAAACTAAGAAAAATATTTTTATTTTGAGAATGAAAGTATTCTTTAAAAGATTCTGGTTCTTTTTTACTCTTATATCTGCATTTTTTACAAAATCTTTTAAACATTTGATACGGTATTGTTTTTCCAAATTTAGTTGTTATGCTTCCTTCATTTAAGCGATATATTTATAAGTATTTTGAACATTATGAAAAATAGCCCCATTTTCATAAAGTCTATCCAATAAGTCACCATCTTCAGTTACGATGTCAAATTTATTTCGCCATGGACCTGTATCAATAAGAAATTCCTTACCAACCATTAAATATGGTGGAAACATCGCAGAAGACATTATTTTTCTACTCATTTTAAGAACAATTTCTTTTTCTCTAATAAACTTATATTTCTTGTTTTACTTTTAAATTTATCAAAAATTCTATATTTACTACTCATAACAGCTTTATCCCCAATTTACTGATAAGCTTCAAAAAGATTACTAGTACGATTTTTAGATGACTAATCATCTGCGTCTTTGAATACAATAACCTTACCTTTAGATTTTCTTAAATCTAAATTTTTTGCATAAACTCGTCCATTATTATCTGCATCAATTATTTTTAATCTAGGATCATATATTTCTTTTAATTTAGAAAGCGTTTTATCAGTTGAGCCATCATTTACGACAATACACTCAATATTAGAATAACTTTGATTTTAAATTGATTTAACAGATTTTTTTATAAATTTCTCTTCGTTATAAGCAGCTATCAAAACAGAAACTATTTTTCATATTTCATCTACAATTAAAAATAAATTAATGTTATGTTCATCAATACTACTTGAAAGATATGAATCGACCAAATATTTATTTTTTAAGTTCACTTATGCAAATGGCACAAAAATATTTAATTTGTTGATGGCCTTTAACAATTATTCAGAATTCATCCTTTATAGATGCTGATCTTGCAAAAATTTAGGTATAAGTAATAAATAAAATTAGAAACTTTTATCTTCTTAATGCGACATTTATATGCTTTTTATTGATTCAGCTTTATCTCTAAAACTTCCTAGAAAAAGTTTTAAATAGCTAACTTTTCTTAACTTTATATTTGCTCTTAAAGACATTCCAACTTTTAAAGGTAATTCTTTTCCATTACTTAATATTAAAGATTGAGAATTTAATTTTATACTTCCAGGAAAAAAATATTCTTTATTAATTTCTTTTTCATTTGAGTCAAGTACATCTGAACCTATTGAATCAACAATACCTTTTAGAGGAGCAAAATCATTAGCAGGAAAAGAATCTATACTAATTTCCACTGGCATTCCAATTTTTATAAATCCGATTTTGCTACTTGGTATTTTTACATCTGCCTCTAATTTGTTAAAGGGAACAATTTTCATAATTGAAAAGTTTGATTGGGCAACAAAGCCGATATTTCTTGGTTTCAGATCAAAAACCATTCCATCTACAGGAGACTTAATTGATTTATATTCTAAAAGTACTTCAGCTTCTAGTCTCTTTGATTTTAATTCAGATACTTCAGATTCAATTTGCTTTATTTGTTGAGAAAGTATTAATGATTGCCTTTTTAAGTTAATATCATTTTCAACAATTTCACTTTCCAAGGAATTCATCTCACTTATTTTTTCAAGATAAGCCAATTCTGAAAGTGCTCCTTCCTCGAATAATTCTTTGAATTTATTTTTAATTTCGTCCTGCAGTTTAAACTCGTTTTTCAAAAATCTTAATTTACTATTATACAAATTAATTAATTTGATTTTTTCCTCTTTTTTTAATTCCAATTGCGCTTCTTTTTGCTTCGTTTGATTATCTAAAGAGTTAACATTTTCTTGTAGTATTTCATTATCAAGAACCAATAAAATCTGATCTTTTGAGACTTCCACACCATTCTTAACTAAAATATCTTTAACTACTCCACCAGATGGAATATTTATAATTTTCACATCACCAATTGGCTCAAGCTTGCCTTTTACAATTACGATTTCTTCTGTGTAGGCAAATGCCAACCAAGTAATAGTTAAACCACTTGTTGATATTAAACCCCAAGTCAAAGATCTTATAAAAAAGTTGCTTTGTCGTAAATTAATATTATTTATTTCAAGTTTGGAAATTTTTTCCTTAATTTTATTCTTTATATTTATTAAAAGTGAATTTATCTTTTTTAGCTTCTCCAATTTATCTCTCCTCATATTGTTTTAAAAGAGTATAGTATCTGCCTTTTTTTTCAATTAGTTCTTGATGATTGCCCAATTCATCAATTCTTCCTTCATGAAAAACTACTATTAAATTAGCGCCTCTAATAATTGATAATCTGTGAGTAACAAAAAAAATAGTTCCCCTAGTTTCATTATTTAATAAATTCTCAAATACTATCTTCTCGGTGGAATAATCAAGTGCACTTGTTGCTTCATCTAAAATCAGAATTCTAGGATTGTTTAATAATGTTCTTGCAATAGTAATTCTTTGTCTTTGTCCACCGCTTAATGTCGTCCCCTTTTCGCTAATTAAAGTACTATATCCATCTGGTAATTCCATAATAAATTCATGAGCACATGCCAATTTTGAAGCTTTAATTATCTCTTTTTCACTTGATTCATCATCTTTTAAAGCAATATTATCTTTAATTGTTCCATTAAAAAGTAAAGGTTCTTGTGGAACAACACCTATTTGATTTCTTAAAGATAGTAACTCAACTTTTGAAATATCAAAACCATCAATCGAAATCTTACCTTCGTTAGGGGAATAAAGTCTATAAATAAGTTTCATTAGCGTACTTTTTCCGCTTCCACTTTCACCAACTACTGCAACAAAATCATTTGCTTTAACTGAAAGATTTAACCCACGTAAAAGAAAATTTGGTTTATTTTCAAATTTAAAATTTATATTTTCGAAATTTAAATATCCGTTGATTCTTGGCATCAAAATTTTATTTTTTTCAACTTCATTAATTTCCTTCTTTGTATTAACGATATCTGCTAATCTTTCAAAACTGATTTTTAGTTCCTGTATTTCTTGCCAAATATTTGATAGCCTTAATAAGGGTTGAGTCACATAACCAGAGATAATCCGAAATGCAATTAGTTGTCCTAATGATAAAGTACCCTCGAGAACCATGGTTGCCCCAAACCATAAAACTAAAATCTGTGAAATTTTTTGGAGAACTTGGCTAGATTGTAAAAATATTGTTGCAGTTAATGTTTTCTCAAAACTTTTGTTAATAAATTTTTCATATAATTTTTGCCATTTCAATTTACTTTTTATCTCATAATTTTGCGATTTTACTGTTTCAATACCATTTAAGATTTCGATAAGATGACTTTGGGCTTTGGCATTTGTCTGAGCAACCTTTCTAAATTGTTTTTTAAATAAAGGACCGCAAATTAAAGTTAGTAATATTTGGATTGGTAATACTAGTAACGATATTAGAGTCAGCTTAATACTATATGCAATCATTACTGCGATGTAAATCAACGAAAAAGCTCCATCCAATGTTGTTGTAAGAGCTTGACTGGTCAAGAAATTTCGTATCTTCTCAAGCTCACCTATCCTTGAAGACAATTCACCAGTTCGCCTTTGCTGAAAATAATTTAAAGGCAATCCTAAAAGATGATCTATGATCTCACTAGATAATCGTTTATCTATTCTGTTAGAAGTGTCTGATAAAAGAAAACTTTTAAAACCACTTAATATACCTTCAAAAAGGGTAACAAATAATAAAGCTATGCCTAAAACTTGAAGTGTATCAAGACTTCTTTGAGAAATAACTTTATCTATAATTACTTGAATTAAAAGTGGATTAGCTAGTGTTAGTAATTGAATAACAAAACCTGAGATTAAAATTTGCAATAAAACCCATCGATATTTTTTTAAAAATGGAAAAACCCAATTAAATCCAAATACATTTTGTTGGGTTAAATTGGTTTTTTCTAAATTTAAAATCTGAACACCATTAGGGAAAATATCTTTAAAATTAGCAAAATTGATATTTTTATATCCTTCAGATGGAACTATAATTTCTACCTCTTCTCTGTTACTTTTTGAAACTACTGCAAAGTCATCTTCCCATTTAATTAATGCAGGAGTTGTAATTCTGTTTAACAATTCGGGACTGATATTGGAAATATTTATTTGTAAGCCATGATACGAAGCTATTTCTCCACAAACTTGTAAAGATATAAATTCATGATTTATTAAATATTCCTTTAGGCTGTTTGTAACAGGTTCCTTTTTAAATGGAAAATTCATGATCTTTGAAATAATTTCAAAACAAGCTAAAGTTCCCTCCAAATGTCCTTTTATAGTTTTAAAAGTTTTATTTTCTTTTTCCGTTTCGTAAATATTACTTTTTAAGGGTAATGAGTTTTTAAAAGTTTGCTCTTTTTTATTAGATTTATTGCTTGATTGGAATTTTTGATTAATTTCCTTAAATTTTAAATTATTTATTTCCTTAGAAAGAGATATTATTCTTAATGGGAAATTACTTTTTTCTTGTAATAATTTTTCCACCTTAGAAAAAGATTCTATTTCAGTCCAAATTTCATTATCATTAGAAAAACAATTAAAAAATAATCTTTTTTCATTGTTTAGACAATCAATTATGTTAATTTGATTAGGAATTATTAAATTAATTTCTTTATGTATCTCATCAAATAAATTTGAAGATGTTAAAAGACTTTTCTTATTTATTTTTGGGAACCGTTTGATTAAAGATAAAGTCTCTGCTTCCCAAATATAAGTATTACAAAAATTTCTTACTTCTAAATTTTCATTATATATTTCGAGAAACTTTTTATCTTCAAGCCTATAAACCGTTGCATTTTCGGAAGCTCTAACTTCCTCAATAGGTTTACCTCCTAAAAGGGAAGCAATGCCTATTGTATTCCCCTTTGTTAATTTTAAAACTGATATAAATTTTCCATTTAGTTTAGTTATTAATCTTGCATTTCCACTCTTAATTAAGAAAACATATCCAGGTAGGAATTTTTCAGAAGATATTATTTCCCCAGTTAAGAAATTAATCTCTTTACCAAAAGTTCTAAAAACTTTTAATAAATTTTCATTACTATTTTTATAGTTTTTAATTTTATTTATCATTTTTTAAATATTCTTCAATAAAATTTCCTACCAAATTATTTATATATTTATTAAAAATTTCTAATAAGAGCATTTTACTTGTGGGTTCATCTAACTTTGCTTTTTTCTTGTCTATTAACTTTAATATTATCCACCATTCATCAACTTGAAAAGGTTGAATTAATTCATCTTTAGAAGAAATTATTAATTTGTTTTTTATTATAGGATTTATACCTTGAAGATTTTTAGGCCCATATAAACCCTTTGGATATAAGTCACTATAGTAAGAAAAACGTTCTGATAAATTTATAAAATCTGATTCTTTAGAATCTAATCTAAAGTATATTTCATACGCTATGTCTTTATTTTTAACTCTAATAATATTAAAAGTATATACATCAAGTAAATCCTTTCTATTGAGAAAATAAGTTTTCAGTTCTTTTTGAAAATTATCCTTAGCAAATTTAAAAATTTTTAAAGGTAATGTTATTTGATAATAAAGATGTTCTTCTAATATCCCTCTATTTTTTAAAAAATTTTCTAAATCATTTTCGTTTATAATTTTATTTTTTAAATAGAAATTTTTAATTTCTTTATCGTATATATTTTGTTCTAATGTAATTTCCTTTACAAGGCTATAAATTAAAAAATTTTTAACAATATTAGGAAGCATATTACCTATTTGTAAGATTTTTAATGTATTAGTATTAATTTGATCTAAAAAAGCAAAAGTTTTTAATTTAAAATTTTCCATTATTCTTACTTAAAATTAATAACTTTAAAAAGTTTAAATTGAATACAATTAAAATTGTTAAAATTCTTTTAATTCAACTCTTCTAGTAAATAGTGAATAATCTTAATTTACCTTAGTAAGTTATTTTATCATTTCTCCTCCAACTTTACGCAAGGCATTCAATAAAGGGTTATGTTATAAATAAATTTAATTACAACAAAAGGGATAGTCCCTCACACTTTTTTAATATTAAGTTTCTTTTCTCTTAGATAAGATTTTTGAACAACCTTAATTTATTCTTCATTATTAATTCCAATATAGTTTTAGTCATTAAATTTATCTTTTAATTACAAGAATTATTCAATTATTTAAAAATTTTTATCAAAATAAAATTTTTTAAAAGAACAAAAATCAACTTCAATACTTTAAAAGGTTGAATATTAACTACCTTAAAGAATTATATAAATTAAAATAAAGAGAGTTAATATAAGCTGTTTATTATACAAAATTGTAAAGTATAAAAAGATTTATCAAATAATATTATTTTTTAGAATGCAAATAATTAATCATGATTTTTAATATTTTTTATTAGAGAATAAAATAATAACCTATATAGATAAGTTTTATTATCTTAAATATCTGTTCTCTAGAAAAATCTAATATTTAACTAGCCACTTCAAACTGGTAAAGTTGACGTAGGATGCAATTAAGATATTAAATAAATACTTTTCATGAAAAATCATTAATTAAGATTTAATTCATTTAATTCAGAATCAACTCATTACCGTATTAATGAGAAATTCAAAAGAACTCATAAACTTTAAATTTATTAGCTCGATATATGTAGTATTTTTGCTCATTGAAATACAAAAACTATTAGTTTAGTATCGCTTGATACATATTATGGAGGCGATTTTGCAGAAAGTTGTACTTGATAAAAGAAAAAATTTTGAAAGATTGCAAAATCGTTTAAGTACAAGATTCATAGCATATGTTGCTTTTATAACCTCAGTAATAACTTTTTTATCTGGGTTTTGCGTTTTCTTGTACATGAAAAGTCCTAAATTTGAAAAGCAATTATTAGGGCAAGTTATTAAACATCTTCGACCAGTAATTAAATATGAAATCAAGACAAGATTAGAAGAAAGAAATTAAAAATTTAATTTTGAATATCAAGAACTAAGTGATACTTAGTACTACAGTTTTTTGTATCAAGAATATATTGAGAAATAAATGAAACGCTTACTTCTTGCAGCGCAGTTAAATTAAGGCTTGGTTATCCTGAATCAGGAATCCCTGAAGATATGCCTTTTTAATTAATGTTGCGACTTCTTCCGTTACCAATTTTATTTACATTTATCTATTCTCTTGGTGGAGTTGTAAAAAAAAATTATCTCTAGTGATAAGCGACTAAAACCTTGCATTGATTGGGCATATATAAAATATTTACCTCTCCCACCAAAACCTTCTTTTGTAGAGTTTTATATTTTTTATGTCTCTTCTTTTTTTAAATTTCCCTTTGGGATAATTATTCAAAACTACCTTTTGCGAAGAAGTAAGACACTACGAATGAGAAATGAAATTAATATTTGATAAATGGAGTCTTGAAAAAATAAAAAAAATAATTAACTAATTTATTGATATGTCTGGAGTAAAGATATATAAATTCCTAATAATACAAATATTGCTACACCTATTCCCATAACTGTAGTGGGTTGATTATTCCAAAAATTAGTTAAAAATTCCATTGATTGGGAAGTTTAAATTTTTTTAGCTCTATGAGCTCTATTCATAACTTTTCTCAATAGATTATTTTTAATTGATAAATCAGAAATAAAATAAAGAGTTAAAAACAAAACTACTTTTGCAAAAAATGAGATTTGCATAATAAAGATAACTCTAAACTCATAAAAGCAAACTTCATTAAAACTGCCAATTTTTCAGAAGACCATAAAGGAGATATTTTTAATAGTTGAATACGAAATACTGAAGAAAAAACAAATGCAACAAGATCAACAGTCTTAGCATTCTGAGAAGCTACTGTTAGATATAAGATAGAGTTAATAGAAAGAGACTTATGAAGGAATTAGAAGAAAATACTATCGAACAAATAAGAAGTCTTCTTAGTTATTTAGAGCAAACAGATCTATTAAAAAACAAGGATATTCTTAGATGCTTAGATGTAATAGCAAGAGAGTATGGCGGAGAAGTAGTTGACAAAAATTAAATGGCAAATCCAGATCAAAAAACAATATTGCTAGAACAAGCTTATGACGAACTAAAGGCAATTTGCACCAAGTTCCAAGACCAATCTGGAGCTACAGATATGGAAGTAAAAACTTTACTTCGAGAACTTGCAAGGGTTTTTGAAAAAGATATTGATGATAACTATGACATAGATTGGGAAGTTTAAATAAGTTTATTTGATATTCTTTTGCTATGAATTAATTGAGGCCAAACCTCGTCAGCACACTCTACGTTTGCTGCAAGACATAAATTGATTCTATATAGTTGCGAGTCGATTTAATAACCCTTTCAGTAGTTGGAATTTCTGGAAGGGTTTCTTGTTACTGATATTTATTTAGTAATCGGTTATAAATTACGAACAATACTATTACCCCAACTATTCCATAAATTGCATGGTATGGGTCGTGGTGATTCTGCCAAAGCTCCTTTAAAAATAATTTCAATACTTAATAGCTATTGCCCAATGAGAATAACATCCATAAGATTTTTCTCTAATTAATTTGCATAATTTCTTACAACTGGTAATTTTAGTGGGATTCAAAATATTCAAATGCAAGATCACAAAATTGAGAAGATAGCAGCTGTTGCAGTAAACATAACTAAGGTACTGGTAATAATTTATCTAGGCTTTGTAGAAGTATTTAAAATTGGCAAATTACTTTTAGAGAATTTAAATACTGAATTTGATATTTCTAGAAAATGGGCTTCACAAAATTATTCAATTCTAAAAAAAAGATTAGCGGAAGGCAAAGTAGCAGGTGTTATAGAAAATTAGTAAGCGTTATATTTACGCAACAAGTTTGATCGAATATACGACATCCTTACAATTATTTTTTTTATCCCATTCCTTCGCGAAAGGAGATTGCATCTCTGCACCTAATTTTTCTAAGTCGGTACAGTTCATTAATAAATGAGATTTGTGTTCATTCACTTTTACAAACTCATAATCAATTACAAACTCTTTGCACATTTCTTCAAGAAATAGTGTCGTTACATCATTTTTAAATTCTTCAAATGTACAACTAAAAGTTGAGATGATGAGAGTGTTCATTAAAAAAGGGGCTAATTGCCCCTTATTTTAGATCGACTGTCAATCTTGATCTATGAGTAGACTTTTGCAACTATAGGACCAGCTTCTTCATCAGTAAATACAGGTGTGGTTTCCCAATTGAGAAATTCACCCCATTCAGCGGCATGTTGATATATTGCTTTTGGATCATCAGTCTTTAAAACTATCCAACCCTCTAAAGAACCTGGTGCGTGATATCTTCCAATCATCTCAACTCCAGGATAATCTCCACCACCACCAAGAAATTTTTCTGCACCTTTTTGATGATATCCGGCCTTAAATGACCAATGCTGAACATAAAGCATTTTATTTTTTAATTTTTATTGGCTTTCTATTACTAGCAAAAAATAATAATTACTGAAAATAAATAGTTTTAATTGCCCATTTTTGAAGATCCATTAGTGAAACCATTAATTATGAGTACAGGTCAAATTTAAGATTCAACTGTTATTTCAAACTACTTTTAATTAAAATTCAAACTAAAATAAGATGAAATTAGTACCTTTTTTATGCTGTTTCTAATTTCATATAAATTCAATGATGCAAACGCCCAAGACAAGGGATCCAAAATGTTAAAAGAATGGTACGACAAAGGAGGGCCACAAAATAGACCTGAGGGTTATGACGTTAAATCTTGGATTTTCTTACCTCAACATGGCAATGGTTACTCTGTTGTGGATGCTTATTCTTTAGAAACTATTTGGAAACAGTGGAGTCCTTGGAGAGAATTATTGGAATTCACTATTGAACCTTGTGCGGATTTAGATCAAACAGTAGCTTTATATTGTTAATGAAATTCTGCACTCCTAAAAAAAGTGGTCAAAAATTGGTCAAATCTTTCTTAAATTGTCGGTACGAATAACGCAGAATTAAGCAAAAAATTAGCGCTAGCTTGAAAACCTAATGCTGGACTTGAGCTATTTAGTGCTTTGGGAGAACTTTGTAGATTTTTCCTATCCATTAGCATGGAAAAGATAATAAATTTTTGGTTGATGAATGCCTTTTTAACCTAATTAGCCTTTTTATTTTTTAATATATGTAAAATTAAATCCCTAATAATAATGAGTAAGTTTAAAGATAACTTTTCAAGCGAAAGTTTTTATCCAGATAGTAATTATTATCTTGACCAAGACAATTCTCCTAAAGATAACCCAATTTCAAAAGATCAAAAATTCAATATGGGGGGCGATTTTGAATGGCCAAATACTTATTGGTTTATTGCTGAAAGAACAAATGGAAGGCTTGCAATGATAGGTTTCATGGCTGTCATTATTAACTATACCTTATTCGGATGGATAGCTTATCCAATCCTTTAAATGAGTAATTCTAATTTTGACAAAAATGGTGTAGATAATTCTGGAATACATTGGCTTCAATATGCTGCGTTTGTCGTCACTGCATTTGCTATTTATTTTGGCTGGGCATTTTTCAATGATGCTAATTTCAACCATTTCGCCATAAAAATATTCAAATTCTGGAATTGTAATGGATATAATCCATTAGGTTATTGCGTGATGCGTTGGAAAGTAGACTTTTATCCTTAAAAAAGTAATGGATAGGTCTTATTATTTGGTTAATTCAAAAAGATTAAGGATAAAAAGGCTTATAGAAAATACAAATAATAAAGATCAATTTTTAAATGTATTTTTGTTGATTCTGGAAAGGTTACTTCTGCATGGGGCAAAGAAACACCTTTTATGACAACCTGAGAAGAATTAAAAAAAGAAGCAGATCGAGAAGAATGGAAAAAATTAATTGCTCAAAGTTGGAGAAGAACCAAGGAAGATTGGACAAAAAAAAGAAAGCTAGGACTGTTAATTCTTTATTGGCGGCTAAATAAAACTCAATTACTAACCACTGGCGATTCAAGTAGTAAGTGTTTCATACTGTTTAAATTATTTCTATCAAAGTCGAAAAGTATTAATCTTGCATTTATGCTAATCAGTTTCTTAAACTTCCCATTTACTTTTATTTGTTTTGATTACTCATATGTTTTTGAGGAGTTTTCGAGTAATCTATTTAATTCCAAGAGTTCCTCTTTACTAAGTTCTCTATATTTTCCTTTTGGCACGTCTAACTTAATATTCATAATTCTTACACGCTTTAATGATCGCACTCTATATCCTAAAGCCTCACACATTCTTCTAATCTGACGGTTAAGTCCTTGTGTGAGTATTATTTTAAAATTTCTTGGACCCAATTGTTTTACGAAACAATTTTTAGTTATTGTGTCTAATATTTCAACTCCATTACTCATACTTTGAATAAAGTCACTATTAATAGGACGATCAACTTTTACAATATATTCTTTTTCATGATTATTTCTTGCTCTGAGAATTTTATTTACGATATCTCCATCATTAGTTAAGAAAATCAATCCCTCACTGAGCTTATCTAATCTTCCGATGGGGAAAATTCTTCTAGGATATTTAATGAAATCTATTACATTATTGGGTTCTACTTTTCTATCTGTTGTGCAAACAATTCCTACAGGTTTATTAAAGGCTAAGTATATGTTTTTTTGTCTCTTTGATTTTTCTATTCTTTGACCTTTAACTTCAACTTGGTCACTATCTTCTACTTTAGTTCCAATTTCTGGAGTTTTGCCATTAATGGTTACCTTTCCTTCTAGGATTAATCTATCTGCTTCTCTTCTAGAACAATAACCGACTTCACTTAAATATTTATTTATTCTGGTAGCCATTTTGGATGTTTCATTTTTATCTGCACTAAAAAAATAATTTACTAATCTCCTAATATTTTAGATCGGGTGTCAATTTTAGTTAATATTCTCATTATTGAATTTCAGATTATTGTAATCAGTAATTTATACCGCACAGATCAAACTCTCTTTTTAATTCCAATTTTTTTCAATTTTCCTCCATCCCTTAGAAAGTAATCTTTCATAAATTTCTCTAGCTAAATCTATTTCAACAGAAACTGTATTTGTCATTACTGGTGGTTTGTTTCCTAATCCTCCCACTATTTTTCCAGTATCTATAAACATATATTCAAAAACTCCATCAATACTCTTATCGTTTCTCATAAATCTTTTAACTTCTGATCTATTTGAATTAATCAACCAATAAGATTTAGCCATTAATCTAACCTTGGAATTAGTAAGTGTTCCATTTAAAACAAACTCATTTGATCAGTTTCTTTTTTCTTCACATCCTCTACTAGCCAACCATCAGGGGGCCAACTCATCATGATTGCAAATAATCCTCTTAATTCATCTGCATCTTTAACTTGCTCTGTCCATTGTTCCTCATATCCATTAGGAACGATCACAGGCATGCGGTGATGTAAAGGTTTAATTAAATCATTTGGTTCAGTTGTTAATACGCAGCAACTCTCAAGTTCTGCTCCATCTGGTGAAGTCCACTTACTCCAAATTCCGCCCAACCAAAAAGTCTCATAATTCGATTTTCGAACACGATATTTTTTTTCAAAAAAACCGCTCGCAGGTATTAGGCACCTTTTATATTTCCAACTTCCACTAAATAATTTTTTTTCTTCTACGGTTTCTGATCTTGCATTAAATGGTCTTGGTCTCCCTTTATCAAATGGATCTCTGGCCCATGGAGAAATAAAGCCCCATGTCATAAAAGTAGTTTTAATTCTTCCTTCGTTTTTAACTACAAGAACAGGATCATTAGGTCTTAATAGATCTTGAGTATAATATTTAGAATCAAGTCCAATTGGATAGTCTTGTTTCAAAACCTTAGGCAACTTCTCGAATGTAGTTTTCAGCTCAAATCTTCCGCACATTGATTTTTTAAAAATTCTTAAAACTCACTTAAAAAAACAGTAAATTTACCTTATTTTAGATCTACTTTCAGTTTTCTCAAATAAATAACAATTTTTTGATCGAAGAAAGTTTTTAATCCAAATAATTAAAAGAAGATATAGATATTGAAAATCTTCCTCAAATTTAATTTGAATGTTTCAAACTTGAATTATGACAGATCCTATTTTTTATTTATCTATGTTATTAGGACTTGGAGGAGTTTATGTATTAATCTCTTCCTTCCATGATGATGACGATGGTGATGATGATGGAGAAAAATATATTTATAATCTCGAACAAACTTATTTAGCAAGATAGTTGATTCGTTTATAAAACATAATCTACAAAAAGTTTCTTAAAAAAAAAGGCTAACCCTGAAAATAGTTTTATGGGGGTAACGGAAATATTGACATTCTTTTCAAAATATACTTGACCATTATATTTATTTTTAAATTAGGTTGTTGGTCCTCTATCCGTATATGTTTGTGCCTTAAACCGTACATTTTTATTAGTCGATTAATAAGCATGCCTAGTTAGAACTTAGTGGTAACAGAGATAAATTAAATGCCTTCAACACCAACAAAATCTTGTAATAAATATGTGTTGAGTTACAAAGATTCAACAAATAAGACACATGAAGTTGGATTCTACGCGCGCGATGCATACGATTGCCTAATTCTTGCGAGAGAATTCAACACTTACATACATGACAATCCAGGATCTGTAATCAGAATCCAACAAAAATTTTAAGGAAATTAATTATGAATTTAAAAAGATCACCATTCGCAATTCAAGATAAAAATGCAAGAGATCTTGATAACGTAAAAGATTATCCAACAATTGCAGATTTAATGAGAGAACAGAAAGTTCCGCAAGATTACGCAAATACAGTTCACCATCGTAGAGATTTAGACTCTCTCGGTTAGTTTACGAGAAGGCTATTTACTAATTTATAAAAATTAACGATTATGATTTGTGATTCATTCATAAGATAATATTTTCTTCCTCAAGTTTATTTTTAAGCTCTATAGGCATATATGCAATATCTTTTTTTATTGCATTAATGGCATC
>CACGFX010000014.1 GCA_902572395.1 uncultured Synechococcaceae cyanobacterium | reverse complement strand
AGATATTTTATTTAAATTCTTGCAAAAGAACTAAATAAAGGTCCTCATCTATTTCTCTTATGTCATATTCAGAGGGTAAAACACCATGCTTATGCTCATGTACCGCCATCCAACAAAATTTTTCTATTTCTTCTTTTGAAAAGCGAGGATATTCTTTTACTTTCTTACTCAATGATTTAATAAGAGATTCTGAATAATCTGTCATGCATTAAAAGTATCCTTACTGGATATTTTATCTAAAGTTATTAGCTTTTAGAGGAATGTTCAAAGACTCTTCTAACTCACTAACAAGCTTAATTGCTAATTGAAGATCATTTTTGCTCTTACTTGCAACTCTGAGTGTTTCTCCATTGATGCTGACATTAATTTTCTTAATTTGATCTCTAATATTTTTACTGATTTTTTTTGCGATTTCTTGTTTAATTCCTTGTTTTAATAAAATTGTCTGTTTTACTCTATTACCACTAACCATTTCAATTTCACCGTAGTCAAATATTTTTAAAGACAATTTTCTTTTTATTGCTTTTTGTCTAATTATGTCATTAACAGCATTTAAGGTTAATTCGCTATTTGTGATTATAAAAATATTTTCTTTATCTAAATCAACTAAAGTGTCTGTGGCTTTCAGATCGTAACGCTGAGAAATTTCCCTTTTTACTTGATCCAAAGTATTAACCAATTCCTGTCTATCAAAATCAGAAACTACATCAAATGAAAAACTTTCTGCCATAGTAAATTATTAATAGCTAAATATTTTTAGCATAAATCATCTTTTAATAAGGGGAAATGGATTTATTTAATCAAAAAATAACAAACTAACCACTTTCCCCATTTCTTCGGCACATCTACAACTATTTAACAAAGTTTCACTATCGTGAAAGGCAAAGCATATTAATTGATCGCACCTAGTAATAATTTCTTGATTACAAAGACTGCTTGCAAGTGGCAAAGGTAATTCATCATTTTCACTTTTTTCAACCAAATGCATAACCCTTTCGAGTTGATCTTTTATTTCGGGTATTTGTCTATCAAGACTTTGTGGTAATAAAACAGTTAATAATGATGGATTAATATCTAAAACAGCTCGAATAACAGCCGCATTGACACCTTGTGATCCAGAAGTAAGGATATTATGCCCTTCCTCTGCTAACGACCTTGCTATCAACTCAATTAAGTGGATATCTACAACTGGTACATGCCGGCTGCCCAAAAAAGCAATCCTCCTTTTCCCATTATTTTGGAGTTTTGCAAGTTCTTGAGCTAAGGCATCAACGCCTTCAGTTGCTGGTAGATCTAAAGAGCGACTCAAAATAATATAGTTCCTATATTTGAAATTAGCATTTATCTGAAAAATTGCAGGGAAAATCTATCTTTTCGAGAATTCTTTGTAGATTTACATTCTCTTGAACTAATTGAATAGCATAAGAAGCTTTAATTGATTCATGTATTCTGACATGACCAAAGGCTTGTTCAATAATTTCCACAGAGGAAAGAGTATCTAATTCCACTTTCAAAATTGGCACCTCCAATTCCTCCGCTCTATGAATCAATTGAGACAAGGGATCTCCTATACCAGTTAAAATTAGGCATTGAGTCGAAGCCTCCAAAGCAGCGAGTTGGATATCAGTTCTATCAGCTCCAGTAACTACAGCCATATTTCGTCTTCTCCTGAAAAATTCCATTGCAGAATTCACCCCCATTGCACCAATACTTAATGTTTCAACAAGCAATTGATCTTTTTCAGGGCAACAAATTACTTGGGCATCTAGTCTTCTTACAAGCTCTCCCACGGTGACACTTCTAAGAAGTGGTGATTTAGGCATTACCCCAAACACTTCAATATCCAGATCTTTAAGAGAAGGTATTATTTCATTTTTAACTTTTTCGACTTCTTGTGGCAAAACCCCGTTCAATACAACTCCGGCCAATTTCTCTCCTAATTGTTTTTTCGCATCAAGTAATGCATCCACACTTTTACAATCTTCCCATAGATTCACAATTAAAACTTTTGCATCTAAATCCTTAGCTAATTGTGGGAGACTCAAGCCATAAATCATACCTTCATGAAGACTTCCAGCTGCCTCTAAAATATTCAGGCCATCAAAATCATCATTAACCAATCCTTCAATTTGATCAAAACCTTTGCCTGGGAGTAAGTCTTTATTAAAGATTCTTTTTTCAGCTGATATATTATCCAATAATCCTACTGAGGAAATTAAATTCTCCTCTTCGATATTTAATGTGGATCCAATAAACTTAACGTCATCATCTATTAATCCTTCATAAGACATTGAAGGAAGGTTAGTAAGTTCAATACATGTTGCTAGTGGTTTTCCAATGCGTACTTTTTTTTTCTTCTGTAAAAGTTTTTTTGCTATCCCAAGAACCATTGCAGACTTACCACTAAATGGCTCACATGAACCAATTAATAATATATCGCTCATAATTAGTAAAATTATTTATCAATAGGTTTAAGATAATATTTTTTTCAGCACTAAACAAATATTTATTTGTGAGTTTTAATCAAATAAAAAATAAATAAATTTTTTTTGGTAAATTTATTTTAATTCATTGGTATCTCATAAAAATCAAGCAAAATGATAAATTCCACCAAAAACGAAAAAACTGTAGGAATTACAGGAGCCTCAGGTGCGCTAGGAAAAGAGTTAACCAAGTTGTTTCGTAAAAAAGGATATAAAGTGATTGGATTTACTCATAGAAAAACTAATTATGAAACAAATCTTGAATCTCCAAATGAATGGATTAAATGGAAATGTGGCCAGGAGTCTTCATTAAAAAAACAATTAGAAAAGATAGATATTTTAATTTTGAACCATGGTATCTATGATTTGAGTAGAGAAAATTCTAATTTTGAAAACTCGATAGAAATAAATGCATTAAGCAAATTCAAATTTTTAAATTTATTTGAAGATGTTGCTCTAAGCAATGATTCACTTATAAAAAAAGAAATTTGGATAAACACATCTGAAGCAGAAATATTACCAGCCCTAAATCCCTCATATGAGATTAGTAAATCCCTAATTGGTAAATTAGTTTCTTTCAAAAAAAATCTTTTGGACAAAAACATAAAGAAAAAATTAATAATTAAAAAAATCATCCTAGGGCCTTTTAAATCAGAACTAAATCCAATTGGAATAATGAGTCCGAAATTTGTTTCAGAAAAAATTTATGATTTAGCTAATTCAAAAAACTATTTAATAATAATTAGTCCAAACCCTTTAACTTACCTACTTTTCCCATTGAAAGAATTTTTTAATTTTTTGTATTGCAAAATAATCTATAAGTACAAATCTTAGTGTCTAGAAATCTCTATCTGTCAATATTTCAATACCATCTTTTAAAACAACTATTGTATGCTCCCATTGAGCCGATAATTTTCCATCTTTTGTTATTACGGTCCATCTATCATTTAATGTTTTGCAAAATTTAGTCCCTTCATTAACGATAGGTTCCACAGCTAATGTCATTCCCTCACGAAGGACGACATTGGGTAACTCTTTAGTCCGAAAATTAAATACCGATGGTTCTTCATGAAGATTTCTTCCAACTCCGTGTCCTGTATAGTCTTCAACAACACTAAAGCCATTTTTTAAAACAGTATCTTCGATTTCCCCAGCCACATCTAAAAGTGTATTCCCTGCTTTGATTTTCGAAAGTCCCGCATACAATGCTTCATGAGCTACATCGCTAAGATTTTGAGCCTTTGCACTAACTTCTCCCACACAAATTGATATACAACTATCCCCATGAAAACCATCTAAATATGCGCCTGTATCAATTTTAACTAAGTCACCTTTTTTAATTATTTTATTTTTATTTGGTATTCCATGAACAACCTCATTATTAATACTAGAACAAATGCTAGAAGGAAATCCATGGTAGCCCTTAAAACTTGGAACAGCTCCAAAACTTTTTATCCTTTTTTCTGCGAAATCATCTAAATCTTTTGTGCTCATTCCAGGTTCAATTAATTCATTAATCTCCCTCAAAACAGTTGCTACAATCCTACTAGATTTTTTCATCAAATTTATTTCTCGTGAAGATTTTATTTCAATTCCTCTTCTCCTTTGAATAAAAGGAACTTGATCATTAGCCTTGGAATTATTTTTATTTAACAAAAGATCTGCAAAATGTCTCATTGGAATAAATAATGGTATTAGGTAAATATCTTCAAAATAGCCATTGTGGACTTGGCTATCTTAAATCTATCAATAACAATGGGAAAGAAACAAAAATGAAAAGTTTATTTAATTCTAGGCAATTTCATAAAGCTTTGGCGCCTTGGGTTTTTCTTCCATTATTTCTATCTTCGATTACGGGCCTTATTTATAGGGTTTCAAAAGATATATTAGGCTACTCTAGAGAACAAGTTCATTGGTTAATGTCTTTACATGAGGGCGAATGGCTTGGAGATAATGGCGAACTAATATACGTAATATTTAATTCCCTTGGGGTTTTATGGATGCTCATAACGGGATTCAAAATGTTTTCAAAATCAATTTCATTTACCAAAAAGGTTACTAAAGGTGAGTCAAAAGGTTAAGATATTAAACTTGTAGGATAAAAAAGATCAAAATGGCCAAAGAGAAACAAGAGAAGGAATTAGAAACCGTTACTAAAGCTGTCGCATCAGTTGATGTAGCAGTTGAACAAAAAGAAAAAAACATGGTTTCTGAAACTACGCAAACCTTTAGCGCATCCAACCTTATTAAGGAATTTGAGGATGAACAACTAAAAAAAGAATTACCTGAAATTTATGTTGGAGACACTGTTAAAGTTGGAGTAAAAATTACAGAAGGTAACAAAGAAAGAGTGCAACCTTATGAAGGTGTTGTGATAGCAAAAAGGCATGGAGGCATCAACCAGACTATTACAGTTAGAAGAATTTTTCAGGGTATAGGTGTTGAAAGAGTATTTATGCTACATAGTCCACAGGTTGCCTCTCTAAAAGTTGAACGTAGAGGTAAAGTAAGAAGAGCTAAGTTATTCTATCTGAGAGATAGGGTAGGAAAGGCTACTCGCGTAAAACAACGCTTTGATCGATAAAGTTGTAAAGTAATCAACTTATTGGTCACAAAGGCGCTTATAATTATTTAAATGCGTCGTTAGTTCAGTTGGTAGAACGCAGGTCTCCAAAACCTGATGTCGGGGGTTCAAGTCCTCCACGACGCGTTTGATCAACATTATGTAAATCATTTTTTATAAAATGGAGTTAGATCTTCAACCTGGGGACGTAGTTAAAGTCCTCGAATCAGCTGCTTTAGGATGGGTTCGTGCAAGAGTCATCAGAGTTAAGTCTGGTGGGAGAGTTGTAGTACAAAGTGACCAGGGCAGAGAATTTACCGCTAGAGGCAACCAAGTTAGGTTGATAGAACCTGCTGGATTTAGACCTCAAAAATAAACAGTTGTTCATATTAAGGCAGCTGTAAAACTAACTATTTATGTAAATCCTCAAATTAAAAATTTTTTTTATTACAACACCATAAATTAGGTATTATGATCTGATAATTTTAAGGTTGGAGTTCTAAATAAATTTAGGACAAAACTCTGGGACCGTAGTTCAACTGGTTAGAGCACCGCCCTGTCACGGCGGAAGTTGCGGGTTCGAATCCCGTCGGTCCCGTTTTTTCTAAAAAAAAAAATTTGGAAAAACGTTTAAGACTAGCCCCGAGTCCTACGGGTTTATTTCATATTGGGACAGCGCGAACAGCATTATTCAACTGGTTGTATGCACAAAAAATAGGCGGAAAATTTCTTATCAGAATAGAAGATACAGATTTCCTTAGATCTAAATCTGAATATACAATAAATATATTAGAAGGATTGAAATGGCTTGGACTTAAATGGGATGAAGAACCCATTAAGCAAAGTGACCGAATTTCGATTCACAAAAGTTATATCAAAAAGCTACTAGAGTGTGGAGCTGCGTATAGGTGCTTTACAACAGAAGATGAAATTTCTGAATTAAGAGAAAAACAAAAAAAGAAAGGATTACCTCCAAAGCATGATAATAGACACAGAAGTCTTTCAAAAGAAGAAATAGAAACATTCATATCAAAAGGGAGGACTTCAGTTATAAGGTTTAAGATTGATGAAAAAGTTCAAATTAAATGGTTAGATCAGATAAGAGGCGAAATCAAATGGCAAGGGAAGGATTTGGGTGGTGATTTAGTTTTGTCAAGAAGGGCAAAAGGATATGAGATTGGAGATCCTTTGTATAATCTTGCGGTTGTAATTGATGATAATTTCATGAATATTACTCATGTTGTAAGGGGTGAAGATCATATCTCAAACACTGCAAAACAAATATTGATTTATAAAGCATTAAATTTTAATTTGCCAACTTTTTCGCATACACCCTTAATACTAAATACTGAAGGAAAAAAATTATCTAAGAGAGATTGCGTAACTTCAATCGACGAATTTAGAGATATGGGATATTTACCTGAGGCATTATCTAACTATATGGCCTTTTTAGGTTGGTCTCCAAAATCTGCCGACAGAGAAATACTTTCACTTAAAGAGATTTCTCAAATTTTTGACTTATCAGAAATCAATAAAGCTGGAGCGAAATTCAGTTGGGAAAAACTTAACTGGATTAATTCTCAATATATAAAAAATATGGAATCAACTAAGTTAAGTGAGATCATGAGGAAATACTGGGATGATAATGGTTGGGTACCACCATCTCAAGAATGGGCTTATAAATTAGCAATTTTGCTTAGAGACTCTATGACTCTTTTAAAAGATTCAATTGATCAATCAAAACCATTTTTCTTAATACCTTCAATTCAAAAAGAAGGTCAAGATTTTCTAGAAAATAACCTTAGCAAATTATCTCTAAAACTAATCTTAAACTATTTAATTGATAAAAATATTATCCAACTAAATAAAGAGAAAGCCAAAGAAATAATAAACGAAATCTCAAAAATGCATAATATTAAAAAAGGGATATTAATGAAATCATTAAGAGTAGCCTTTTTTGGATCTCTCAGTGGGCCAGATTTAATTAAAAGTTGGGAGCTTTTCGCAGAGAGTAAAACTGATAGAGCTCGAATTGAAAGGTGTCTTTAATCAATCTAAATTATTTTTTTGACCTAATTCAAGCCTATTTGCTAATGGTTTAGCTGAAAGACCTTGGATTCCTACTGTCATCAAAATTGTAAGAAAAACTAAACCTTGTAGACGGCCCGCCCCAAGGATACCAGCCTGCTCTAATCTGATAGAAAAAAGAGAAGCTACAGCTGCAGTAACAATACCTCTTGGGGCTAACCAGGCTAAAAATATTTTTTCTTTTAAGTTCAAGTCTCTCCCAATTGTTGCTATCCAGATAGAGATAGGGCGAACAATTACCATCAACATAAAAACGCAAATAACCCCTCCCCAGCCAAGCGGACTTAATTCACCCCAAGAAACGTCAGCGGCCAAAAGAGGGAAAAGAACTGTAATTGCTAATTGAGCTAATTCACCTATTAGATTATCCAATCTATCCTTATCTATAACTTCTCTTTTGCCTACAATAAAACCTGCCGCGACTGAAGCCGGCAAGCCTGATTCTGGTAACAAATATTCGCAAATTCCATACACTAGGAAAATAAATCCAAGGGTTACTTGAAGCTCTATACCAAATGAGGCTTCATTTTTTATTTTTTTTAAAATTTCTGATAGTAACCATCCTGAACTTAATCCGATTAAAACTCCTCCCCCTAATCTTTGCATTAATGCTATAAATACATCGTTAATCCCACGAAGGTCCCCTAAAGTCAGTTCTAATAGCAGTAATGCTAGTACTGCACCAATTGGTTCAAGCAACAACCCCTCAGCTTTTAAAACTTCCGAGAGTGGAGAGGCTAATTTTATTTGTTCCACTAATGGTGAGACAACTGTTGGTCCAGTAGCTAAAACTATGGCACTATATATTCCTGAGACTTGCCATGAGAGGCCAGCCAGCCAATGAGCAATAAAAATTCCAGCTGATAATGAAATAAAAAGTCTCACCAATGAAATTTTCAAAACAGTATTTCTTATATTCCCCTCAGGCAGTTTTAAATTTAATCCCCCTTCAAAAAGAACCAAGCAGACCAAAAGGCCCACAATAGTTTCAAGCCCTTGCCCGAGATCTAAAGGCTCAACAAGTCCTAATCCTGATCTTCCAATGAATAATCCAGAAAGCAATAAAATAACAACACTTGGGAATCCTGTAAAAGAAGAAAATAATCGAGCGCAAGCACCTGCAAATACAGTTATACCCCAAAGTAATCCGAGCCTTTCAGGCGTCATATAAAATTATAAATAATAAAATATTCGTTATTTTGATTAAATCAATAATATTATCTCAAGTCCAATAAATACAAAACTTTTTTATTTATTTCTTCAGCTGAAAAAGAGTAAATTTAAAAATTCTTTCAAAACTAGTTTTAAGAAAATTAATTTTATTTCTATTAAGAAAACTGGCTTATTAAAGCAATAATTATGAGAATAATTGCTATACCAACAGTTGCCATCCTTCCATTCCATATTTCAGCTTGAGGGGTAAAACCTCTTTTCCACAAATTCAGTTCCTTTTTATCAACGAATTTTCTTGTCTCTTTAATCTCGATTTTAGGTTGTTTGTTCATTGAAATTAGAAAGGAGGGTTTTCTTCATAAAGAGTATTTGCTTGTTCAATTGATAGTCTTCCTGCGACACCTAATTTAAGGGAACTTAAATGATCCTTAAACTTGATTCTGAACAACGCCGCCGCTCCAATCATTGCCGCATTATCTGTACAAAGCTCAAGAGGAGCTAAATGAACTTTAATAGATTTTTTACTAGCTTCACTAATCATCATTTTTCTTAATGTATTGTTAGCAGCCACTCCCCCAACCACAACAACATTATCCAAGCTATGGTCTTCTGCGCATTTTATTGTTCTCTCTACCAACACCTCTGATACTACTCTCTCAAAACTTGCAGCAATATCTGAAATTGGAACTGTCTTCCCATCCAAATTTATTTTCTCAACTAATCTTAATACGGCAGTTTTTAGACCACTAAAAGAGAAATCATATTTGAGAAATCCACCTTTTTTATCAGAGATCTTACATTTTGGTAAATTAAATTTCATTGGGTCCCCATTTTTAGCAATCTTTTCTATTGCCGGTCCTCCTGGATAACTAAGACCTAATAGTCTGCCAACTTTATCAAAGGCTTCTCCAGCAGCATCATCAAAACTTTTCCCGAGTCTTTGCATCCGCCTTCTATCATCAACCTTGATCAATTCAGTATGCCCGCCGCTAACAAGTAATGTAAGAAAAGATTTCTTTGGATAGTTTTCTGAAAATAGAATTGAAGATAAATGCCCCTCCAAATGATGAATTCCCAAAAATGGTTTTGAATGTAACATGCAAAGTGATCTTGCAGTTATAGAGCCAACCCTTAAACAACCAACTAATCCAGGAGCTACAGTTGACGCAATATAATCGACTTCCTCAATTTTAATTTTTGATTCTTCTAAAGCCTTATCTAAAACAAAAGGTAATAACTCTAAATGCTTTCTAGCAGCAAGTTCAGGCACAACTCCTCCCCATTTTGAATGATCTTCAATTTGAGAGGCAATTATATTTGAATGTATTCTGAAAGTATCTCCAATATTAGAAACTATTGAGACAGATGTCTCATCACAACTTGTTTCAATAGCTAAAACTTTATGCATTTTTGATTCAACTTGTCTTATTTTAATATTAATTTCTTACTTAACACACTATAAGGAATTAAAGATTGCAACTTATGAAATTCTTTTTTTCAATCATAACCTCAGTTTTTCTGTTCCTCGGAATTACTCCATTTGCTTTAGCTGCAAATGGGCCTGCCTTAAACCCAGATAGAGCTAGCACAGAATATACTGCTTCAGCCCTCATAAAATGCTCTGAGAATCCTAAATTCATTGAGAGAGCAAATTCTGCAACTACTCAAAAAGACATCGCAAGATTTGAAAGATATGGGAAAGCATCATGCGGAGATGATGGTCTTCCACATTTAATAATTGGACCTCCTATTGAGCCATGGGGAGCCCTCTTAAATAGAGGTCATGAAGGAGATTTACTTATTCCAGGAGTATTGTTCATCTACATTGCTGGAATTATAGGTTGGTCAGGAAGAGAGTATCTCATTGAATCAAAAAAGACTAAGAATCCAGCAGATCTTGAGATCATTATTGACCTAGACTTAGCCAGAAAATGTCTTGTAAAAGGAGCGCAATGGCCTCTTCTTGCTAATAAACAAGGTAGGAATGGAGATTTAAGAGAGAAAGACAACAATATTACACTTAATGGTCCTCGCTAAACATCCTTAAAAAACTTTCATAAAGCAAATGTTCAAAATTCTAAACACAAAATTTGTCAGATCTGCCCCAGTGGTAGCAGCAATTTGGCTAAGCCTTACAGCTGGAATAATTATTGAATTTAATAGGTTTTTTCCAGATTTATTATTTCATCCAATGAGTTAAAAAAGGGGAAATAATCAAGTTTTTATTAACTTGATTATTTTTTTTACTGTTTCATCAACATTGTGATTAGTTAATGCAAAATCAAATTGATTTGCTACTGAAATCTCATAATTAGCCCTTGAGAGTCTTTTTTTAATGGCCTCTTCTTTTTCCGTACCTCTATTTCTTATTCTTCTCTCTAACTCTTCTTTATCCGGTGGAAGTAAAAATATTGATAATGAATTAGGAAACTTATTTTTTATTTGCCTTGCACCCTCTACTTCAATTTCAAGTAGAACGATGAATCCATTTTTTATTTTCTCATTAACAGAAGACAAAGGCGTTCCATAGTAATTTCCAGCGAATTGAGCCCATTCAAGGAAAAGGTTTTGTTCAATCATTTCTTTAAACTTTTCTTGATTTAAGAAATAGTAATTTTCTCCGTCCTTCTCTCCCTCTCTAGGTTCTCTAGTAGTTGCAGATATTGAAAGCCAAAAATTTTTTTCTTTACCTAATATTTCTTTAACAACTGTTCCTTTACCTACCCCGCTGGGTCCAGTAAGGATAATAAGTTTTTTTTGATTTTTCATATTGAAATTTTTACAGTAAGATAAACATCTTGTGAATTAAATAAGGAATAATGCAAAAAGGTGTTCCACAGATAATGGATATTACATCTATTAGATCTGTCTTGCATTATTTGACAAAGAACATCTTACCTACAAAGTTTGAGACTGCCCAACAACCAGATCCTAATACAATTCAATTATGTTTCAGAGGAGTTGATTCTCAAACATGGATAGAAGTTTCATGGAATGGAGATTCTCCAAGAATACTAAAGATAAAAAAGCCAGAAAAGATTGGGAGAGAAAGCACACTTTCTAAACAAATAAGATACGGATTAAAGTATATGGCTTTAATTTCGATTGAACAAGATGATTTCGAGAGAGTTATAAAATTTAGTTTTGCGAAAAAACCTCGAGATGAAATTAATAAATATTTAATTTTTGAATTAATGGGAAAACATAGCAATATTTTTTATTTGGATAATAAACAAAAAATAATTGCCGTTGGTAAACAAATTAAATCAAGTCAATCTAGTTTTAGAACAATTTCAACAGGATCAATTTATTCTGATCCTCCAGTTAATCTCAAAAAACAACCTAGAGAAGATGAGTCTTTTCAATCATGGAAACACTCAATTTCAATAGTACCTGAGTCTTTGAAATACTGTTTAATAAATACCTATCAAGGAGTAAGCCCTATCCTCACGAAACAATTGGAGGTTATTAGCAAAACTGGCACTCCGCAAATAATGGAAAAAAATATTGATTTCATTGGCAACTCAGACTTAAAGGAGATATTTAAAAATTGGAAGATTTGGATAAACAGGTTTAAAAACAATAACTTTAATTTTTCTACATTCAACAAAGATTTTTATTGCGTTTGGTTTTTTGATAAGGAAATTAATTGCGAAAATAAAATAGATTTATGCACAAGCTTAGAGAATTATTATGATTATCATCTGAAACAAAAAAAACTTGAATTATTGGAGAAGAAAATTAAAGGGATAATTTTTAAACAGTACAATACTGAGAAAAAGAATTTAAATATTCAATATGATCTTCTGACAAAATCAGAAAACTACGAGATATATAAAGAAAAAGCTGATAATATATTTGCTTCACATGAAATTAAAAAACAAGACATTATAGAGGGACAAAAACTATATAAAAAATCAAAAAAATTAAAGAGATCTAGAGAATTAATAAAAGAAAGATTAATTATTTACAAAACAAACATAGAGAGATTAGACGAATTCACTACGCTTCTAGAAAATTTAAATTCTTTAAATCATGAAAAACTTTCTATGAGAATCAAATTACTAGAAGAAATTATGGAAGAAATTTGTAACGAGTTTAATATAAATATCAAGAAGCAAAGAGAAGATCAGAAAAGTACATATGAGATAGAGTCTTCACCAATTCAAGTTGACACTCCCACAGGATTAAAGCTTCAGGTAGGGCGAAATATGAGGCAAAATGATTTAATAAGCTTTAAGTTCTCAAAAAGAGGCGATTTATGGTTTCATGCACAGGAATCACCAGGCAGTCATGTAGTTTTGAAGTCTTCATCTCAAGTAGCATCTGAACAAGATCTTCAAATAGCTGCAGATTTAGCTGCTCTATTTAGTAAGGCAAAAAGAAACATTAAAGTTCCAATTAATTTAGTAAAGATTAAAGATTTGCAAAAAATCAAAAACGGAGGACCGGGTTGCGTTTCCTTTAAAAATGGAGAAATTATTTGGGGAAATCCTACAAGAGGAGAAGATTACATTAAAAAAAATCTTAAAATAGTAATTTAGTTTATAATAAAAAAAACTTTTTAAAATCTAAATGTTTGATTTTCTTTTAGGCACTCATGAATTTTTAGGAAATCATAGTTTTCCAGAATTTATTGTTGGATATCTATTTGGTGCTGCATTAATAATTGGAGCTCCTACTGTTTTCTTACTACTTGCCTTCGTAAGCGCTTTAATGAAAACAAATGGGAAAATGGGTGGATATAGAGAATATGAAACTTATGGTGAATCATCTTTAAATGATGCTCCTCCTTTCTTATTACCAGATCCAACAAATCCTAAATTAAGCAAATAATTAAGTTTATCGAAAAATAAACTGGACTTTGACAATAGTAGTTTTAAACCTTTTTCTTACACAATTTTTATCAAATAATAATGAGAGGTACAGGTCAAAGTGAAAAAAAATTATCAGATTCGATGACTTTTAGTGATCATTTAGAGGAACTACGTCAAAGGATATTAAACTCAATTTACTCAATAATTATTTCAATATTCTTTAGTTTTCTCATCATAAAGCCATTAATATCTTTTTTAGAAATTCCAGCTGGTGATATTCATTTACTACAACTTGCTCCAGGAGAGTTTTTATTTGTCGCTATAAAAGTTGCAGGTTACAGCGGATTGATAGTTTCTATGCCTTATATTTTTTATCAAATAATATTATTCATTTCTCCTGGTTTAACAAAACAAGAAAAAAGCCTTATCTTGCCTGCAGTTTTTGGTTCAGGTCTTCTATTTTTTTTAGGATTAATTTTTTCATGGTGGATATTAGTCCCTGCAGCAATAAATTTCTTCATTAGTTTCGGTGCTGATATTGTTGAACCAACTTGGTCTATAGAAAGATATTTTGATTTTGTTCTCTTATTAATGTCAAGCACTGCAATAGCTTTTCAATTGCCAGTATTACAATTTATTCTTGGTTCTCTTGGAATAATCACAACAGAAAAAATGATTTCAAATTGGAAGATAGTTGTAATATCCTCTGCAATATTATCTGCAGTGATTACCCCTTCAACTGACCCATTGACTATGTCATTGCTATCTATATCGATAGTGTTTTTATTTTTTGTGGGTACTGGATTAACTTACTTATCAGAAAATCTTAAGTCAAAAACTCTCTCATCTTCTCATTAAGATCTAATTGCAAGCTAACAGCTCTACCTAACCTTGGCTTAGCATTGACTTTCTTTAGCCATTCCCTTACTTCTTCTGAATATCCACATCTATTTAAAATCTCGATTTTATCAGCTATCGATTTTTTATATTCATCTTCACTTAAAGGGAATGATTCCTGTCCAAGAAATCCCCACATCATTTGAAAATAAACGAATTTCCCTCTTCTAAAGAGTCTAAAATCATATTTTTTTCCCCAGCGATGAATCAAATAATGTATTACTTCATCTACTAGCAATGGGTTCATTTAAATCAATTAATTAAGACTTCCTAAACATTTACTTTAAATTATTAAAAGTCCTATCTATTTGCAACAGAAATTGAACAATTTGCTTCATAATAACTAATAAATAACAGAACCAAGTAGCGAATGACTCAATTAAGTTCCAATGATGTCCCTTCTATGGGTCGAAGGCAATTTATGAATCTTCTTACATTTGGTACTGCTACTGGTGTAGCTTTAGGAGCCCTTTACCCTGTAGCGAATTATTTCATGCCTCTAAGAGCAGGGGGTGGTGGAGGTGGAACTTCTGCTAAAGATGAATTAGGGAATCCAATAACAAAGACAGGTTGGTTAGCTACCCATCAAGCAGGAGACAGAAGTCTAGTTCAGGGTTTAAAGGGAGATCCAACTTATTTAATAGTTAATGAGGGTGGGGAAATAGGAGAATTTGGTTTAAATGCAATTTGTACTCATTTAGGTTGTGTTGTCCCATGGGATAGTGGTGCTAATAAATTCATATGTCCTTGTCATGGCAGTCAGTACGATACTAACGGGAAGGTAGTAAGAGGGCCTGCGCCTTTATCTTTAGCTCTAGCTCATGTCGATATTGAAGATGATGCTGTACTCGTCAAACAATGGTCAGAAACTGACTTTAGAACTAATGAAAATCCATGGTGGGCATAAAAAATGAAAGGTCTTAAAAATCAAATCATGAAAAAAACAAGTTTATTTATCTGTACTCTGCTTTTCATTTCAAGCATTGTATTTTATCCAAAGATCAGTTTTGCTTATCCATTTTGGGCTCAGCAAAACTACGAATCTCCAAGAGAAGCCACAGGTAAAATAGTCTGTGCAAATTGTCATCTAGCTCAGATGCCTACAATTGCAGAGGTTCCACAATCTGTTGGAGCAGACAGTGTTTTCAAAGCTGTAGTCAAAATACCCTACAAAAATGATTTAAAAGAGATAGGGGCTGATGGTTCGGAAGTTCCATTACAAGTTGGTGCTGTTGTAATGCTTCCTGATGGCTTTAAACTTGCTCCACAAGAAAGATGGACTGAAGAAATAAAAGAGGAGACAGAAGGGGTTTATTTCACTAATTACAGTGAAGAGAAAGATAATATCATTATTGTCGGACCTTTACCTGGCGATACCAATAAAGAAATCGTTTTCCCTGTACTTTCCCCTGACCCATCCACTAATAAAGAATATCACTATGGAAAATACTCTTTACATATTGGAGGCAATCGAGGTAGAGGTCAGGTATATCCAACTGGAGACAAGAGCAATAATGTAGTATTCACTTCTTCCACAGCAGGAACTATAAATTCAATAGAAACAATTGAAGATGGTAGCTATAAAGTCAATATAGAAAACGATAATGGTGAAATAACTACTGAAGCAGTCCCTGTTGGTCCTCAACTTATCGTAAAAGCGCAAGACAAAATTAATGTAGGTGACCCTCTTACTAATGATCCCAACGTTGGTGGCTTTGGGCAATTAGATGCTGAGGTTGTACTTCAAAGCCCTTATAGAGTTATTGGATTGATTGCATTCTTCATTGGTGTAGGCTTAACACAAATACTTTTAGTATTAAAGAAAAAACAAGTAGAAAAAGTGCAAGCAGCAGAGGGTATCTAACTTTCTCTAAATGCTAATACTTCAAGCTTTTATACAATCTCCAGGAGAAACTTTTTTAAATTTAGGATTTATAACTATTAGATGGTACGGACTTCTTATTTCGGTTTCAGTTTTAATAGGCCTATTTTTATCTAAAAAACTTGCAAAGGCAAGAAATATTAACCCAGAGTACATTAGTGAAATACTTCCATCATTAATAATCTCTTCAATAATTGGAGCTAGAACTTATTACGTAATGTTTGAGTGGAGGCAATATAGCGGAGAGAACTTTTTTACTTCTTTTGAACTATTCAATAACATCATTCAAATACCTTCTTTTCTTGCAGTTTGGGAAGGAGGCATAGCAATCCATGGAGGTCTAATTGGAGGATTAATATCTATTATCTATTTCTGCAAGTCGAAAAAAATTAATTTAAAAACTTTTATAGATATATTAATACCCTCGATTATTCTTGGACAATCAATAGGAAGGTGGGGAAATTTTTTCAATAATGAAGCCTTTGGAGTTCCTACAAATTTGCCTTGGAAATTATTTATACCTATCCAAAATAGGCCTTTAGAATTTATTAATTATGAATTTTTTCATCCTACATTTCTCTATGAGTCATTGTGGAATCTTTTAATTTTCATCGTCCTTATTATTACCTTTAATCAACAAAATAAAACAGATTTTTTCAGGCCTGGCTTTATTAGCTGTCTTTATTTAATAAGTTATAGCTTTGGAAGATTCTGGATTGAAGGTTTAAGAACTGACCCACTATGCATTGGTGGACTTCCACCTTTCTGTGATGGCGGTATAAAAATGGCACAATTTATAAGTATTTTTCTATTTTCTTCTGGATTAATTGGAATATTTTTTTTAAGATTGAGAACATATAGTGGGAAAAAGAGAAAGAATGGATAACAAAATATCCTTTATTGGTGTTGGTCCAGGCGATCCAGAATTATTAACTTTAAAAGCATTAAAAAAGATAAAAATTGCAGATGTCATTATTTGGACTGATTCTCTAATTCCTGAAAAGGTTTTAGATTCTGCTAAAGAAAGTTCTGAAAAAATAAAAACGAGTTCACTTAACTTAGAGCAAATCACCTCAATTATGATAGAAAAATTTCAGGCAGGGAAAACTGTTGTAAGGTTGCATGATGGAGACCCTTGCCTTTTTGGAGCAATTAGAGAGCAAATCGAAATTTTAAAAAACGAAAAAATTGAAATCGAGGTTATTCCTGGAGTAAGTGCTTTTCAAGTTGCTGCAGCATATCATGAAGCTGAGTTAACCATCCCTGACGTAACGCAAACAATAATCTTAACTAGAGCAGGAGGGCGAACAGGGATGCCCGAAAAAGAATCTCTGAAAGATCTTGCGAAACACAATTCCTCTATATGTCTATATCTAAGTGCTAGGCATGTGAAAAAGTCTCAAGAAACTCTACTAGAGTTTTACCCTCCAGAGACTAAAGTTATTGTTGGATTTAGAGTATCTTGGGA
The DNA here is from genome assembly GCA_902572395.1 of uncultured Synechococcaceae cyanobacterium. Classification (GTDB taxonomy): domain Bacteria; phylum Cyanobacteriota; class Cyanobacteriia; order PCC-6307; family Cyanobiaceae; genus Prochlorococcus_A. Next base: position 11,999 of record CACGFX010000014.1, on the reverse strand, counting down.
TGATGGTTGGACATCGTTAATAGAATTAAAAGATATGGAAAAATTTTCTATTGAGAAAAAACTAATTAGAACAACCATTTACATAATTAGCCCAGCAATTAGTAATTTTCAAAAAAGATCTAATCTTTATAGTCCATCTTATAGGCATCTCTTTAGGAATAAATAATCTTAAAGTTGATAGAAAAATATTAATTACTATAATTGGTAAAAGTTTATTTGCTTTGAAAGAAATAAAATCTGTTTCGGAAAACAACAATAAAGGAGAAAATTCCTCTTTAAAAAGAATTGGAAATTTCATTAAAGAGGCAAGGTCAAGTAGAAATCAATCTATTGAAGAATTGGCTTCTGATTTAAAAATTGGACCTCATCAACTTAAAGCCATAGAAGAGGGTAATGAAGAAAAGCTACCTGAAAAAGTATTTGTCAAAGCAATGATTAGAAGGATTTCACAGAAGCTCAAACTTGATACAGATTTTATAATGGCTGAATTCAAGACCGAGAGGAAAGAAGTGAAAATTGAAGAAATAGTTGAAGAAGTCTCCAAAAAAAATTACAAGTCTAGGAAATCTAAGAATCTTAAACCTGTAGGGTTCCTAATATTTGTTGTAATTTCAGGTTTTCTGGGACTAATCGCATCATCCATAATTTTCAATTTATTTTCAGACTCTTCTCAGAATCAAACTCCAAAACAAGAACTTATTAAAAAAACTAAATAACTTTTAAATCTAAATTCTTTAGTTCTTTTATGACATTACGGCATAATCCTAAGTTCCATTTTTCAAGTAGAAGATCATTGTTTCTATCGAAAGGTAGAAGTTCAAATGTAAGAATATTTTCCTGCAATTTTATTTGAACTGAGGAAATTACTTTATCAGGTCTTTGATCAAGAGATGCTGCTATTCTCAAAATTAATGACATTTCAAGAACTAATGTTTTATCTTCTTTGGATATTAAATTTTGCCAAGACTCATGTCTTTTCTTGGGTAGAGTCTTTCTATGGTATCTGGCAATTGAAGCAATAATATTTGTTTCTGCTTCAGAATATCCCAACAACTCACAATTTTTTATTAAGTACCAAGAGTGTTTGTGATATGAACCTACATTCACGTATTTCCCACAAGTATAAAGATTAGAAGCTGCCCAAAGAAGTTCTTTAGCTTTAGGGTCATTATCGCTATGAAAGATATTTTTAGTCTGGTCATAGATTTGAAAGACAATATCAATAACTTTCTCAGCTCTTGTATTATCTACTCCAAACTTTCTAGCCTGATGAACTATAGTTGTTTTTCTAATATTGCTTTGAATATTTAACTCGTTTTTAATTATTCCTTTACGAAGCATCCAATCTACAACTAAACCCTCTCGAAGCGCCCTCTCACTTATTATTAATTCATTAAAGTTCAACATCTCCATTGCTGTGTTTAATATCAATGCTCCTGGAATAATTATTTCTGCTCTTCTCTCACTTAATGAAGGTATTTTCTTGATTTCCGAAACCGGTAATTTAAGTAGTTTTTCCAATACATTTTGTAAATTTTCCCTTTTAAATTTATAACCCTGCAACTTTTGTTTAGATTCTCCTAAATCATCTGAAATCAAATTTCCTAATGAGGTTGCAGTGCCACTGGTTGCGATCATAGATAAAGGCTTATCTCCCTTAGATCTACTCTTTATTTTTCGAACAGATGGTTCTAAAGATCCTTTGATAAAAGTTGTTAGAAAAATGGATCTTTCTAAATTTATAGAATCTTTATTCAAAAAATCATTTTTAAGTCTTACTGCACCAATTCTAGAACTGGTAAGAGCTATAGCATCTTTTTTATCTGCAAGTATTAACTCTGTAGATCCTCCTCCAATATCTATGATTACAAAAGACTGTTCTTCAAAAGCCATACCAGAAAGAACACCAAGGTAAATTAATCTGGCTTCTTCAGAACCACTTATCATTTCTATTTGTATATCAGTTTCATCAAGAACTCTTCTAATAAAATCTTGACCGTTTGGAGCTTCCCTAACTGCACTTGTTGCTGCTGTTACTATTTGTTTTACTCCATTACTTTTACAATATTCCTTAAATCGCTTAAGAGTAACTAATGCTCTTTGGATTGATTCTTCAGTAAGATTACCCTCCTCATCTCTTTCTCCAAGACGAGTGGTTGATTTATCAGTGAATTTTATTGAAAATGATTTTAATTCTAGATTAATTTCTGCTACCAAGAGATGTGTAGAGTTAGTTCCAATATCTATAGAAGCTACTAAAATTTGCTTTTCTTGAAAATATCTTAAATCTTGTTTCTCTATCATTTCTTTTTATAAATTGCAGATATTTTTAATCCATTAATAAATATACCCAAGATTGATTATTAAATAATAGAAATCATTTAATCCTAGTAAGATTATTTAAACTTATGAAATATACAATAGGTCATATGCAAAATAAAAATCGACAAATTAAATTAGGTACTTTTTTTGAATTATTAAGGTGGAATAAGCCTACTGGAAGAATGATCTTACTTATTCCTGCTGGATGGAGTTTATATTTAACCCCAGAGGCTAATCCAACATTTTTAATGTTGCTAAGAATAATCCTGGGAGGGCTACTAGTAAGTGGATTAGGCTGCGTAGTTAATGATATTTGGGACAAAAAAATTGATCAAAGAGTTTTCAGGACAAAAAATAGACCTCTAGCTGCAAATAAAATCGACCTTAAAACAGCTTATTCAATTCTTTTCTTTTTGATTTTATGTAGTTTCTTTTTAACTTTGTCACTACCTCAACCTGGCAGGATCCTTTCCATTTCACTTGCTTTTTTAGCTTTACCTATTATTTTAATTTATCCTTCTGCCAAAAGATGGTTTAAATATCCTCAATTAATCTTATCCATATGCTGGGGTTTTGCTGTCTTAATTCCCTGGGCCGCAAATGAAGGGAATTTAAATAGTATTGTTTTATTGTTTTGCTGGCTAGCCACTGTTTTTTGGACTTTTGGCTTTGACACAATTTATGCTTTAGCAGATAAAAAATATGATATCAAAATTGGAATAAATAGTTCCGCTGTTAACCTTCAGAACAATACAAGAATAACTATTCAAATTTGTTATTTATTAACTTCTATTTTTCTTGCATTATGCGGATTTATTAATCAAATGGATTTTATTTTTTGGCCAATGTGGCTTTCAACGGCAATCTTAATGCAGCGAGATATACTAAAGGTATTTCCGGAGGAAAAGCAATCTATAAAAAATATTGGGAATCACTTCAAAAATCAATCAATTTATGGAGGAGTTCTTTTATTAGGAATTATTATTGCCTCATAAATTCTAAAAATGGTCTTCAGATTAAAAAAAGGTGATCTAATAAATATTTTAGCTCCTGGCTCCTTTATTGATGAAGAAGAAAATTTTCAAAAAGGTATAGAAATCTTAAAAAACTGGGGCTTGGTAATTAATGAAAATAATTCTCTGTCAAAAAAGTTTGGTTATTTTGCAGGTGATGATCTAAGTAGATTTGAAGAACTGGAAAAAGCACAAAATAGTAAGCTAATAATTTTTGCAAAAGGAGGCTGGGGTTCAGCAAGAATATTAGAAAAAGAACCTTCTTGGCAGCATGGTTTAATGCTTGGATTCTCAGATACATGTTCTTTATTACTATCTAAATATTCTCAAGGATTTATAGGTTCTATTCATGGGCCCATGGTTACTGGCCTTTCCAAAGAGCCAGAGTGGAGTCTTGAGAGATTAAGAAATTTACTTTTTGAAGGATATATTGAAGACATAAGAGGAATTCCTTTAAGAGGTGGGAAAGCTAAAGGAGAAATTATCGTTTCTAACTTAACTATTGCTACTTTTTTAATTGGTACTAATCACTTTCCAGATTGCAAAGGGAAAATAATAATTTTTGAAGATATTAATGAAGATATTTATAAAATTGATCGCATGTTGACTTACCTAAGAATGACTAAAACACTTACTAAAATTGCTGGTATTGGATTCGGAAGTTTTTCTAATAATTCCTTCGACCTTGAATGGAAAGATTTACTAAAAAACTGCATTATTGAAAGACTCCAAGAGTTTGATTTTCCTATTATTTTTGACCTACCAATAGGCCACATACAGGGAAATGCTTGCATTCCTTTAGGATACGAAGCCACCTTAAATGGTGATAATGGCATTCTTAGTATCGATACACCTTTTTAACTAGTGGTTCTTCACAAAAAGTTTTGCTATTTTCAAATCTATAGGGGAGGTAATTTTTATATTTGAATAAGTTCCTTCAATAATCTTCACTTTCCAATTAAGCATTTCAAATAGTGAGGCATCATCTGTGACTTTCCAGTTTTTATCAATTGCCATCTTATGAGCTTTTTTTAATCTATCTACTAAAAATCCCTGAGGAGTTTGCGCTGCCCATAAATAATTTCTGTCTGGTGTTTCTCTTATAAAACCTTCATTATCAACAATCTTTATAGTGTCGGTTACCTTAGTAGCCAAAATTACAGCTTCATTTTCATCTAATTGCTTTGCACAAAGGTCTATTAATTCAGGATTAATTAGACATCTAGCACCATCATGTATTAAAACTTTTTCAGCATCTTTTGGTAAGGCTTTTAAACCATTAAAAACTGACTTTTGTCTGGTGTCACCACCATTAATCCAATGAACTTTATGGGCAAATTCCTTTGCTGAATTTAATAATAAATTTTTATCTTTCGGTTGCCCAATTATTCCAACCCAATTTGTTGAGCTTGCAGAAAATACAGATTTAAGTGTCCAATAAATCAAAGACTCTCCCTCTAAATAAATAAGTAACTTATTTTTTCCAGCTTTCATTCTGCTACCGCTCCCTGCCGCTGGTATTAAAAAGTGCACAATAGAAGGTCTTAATATTTTCTAGACAATTATAAATAAAAGCAATATCTTTACACAAATAGTACTACGATTGAAAATTATAAAATTTCATAATGTCCAATAAAGATTCATTATCAGGCAAAATTGCTTTAATTACTGGAGCTAGCAGAGGAATTGGTAAAGAAATTGCTTTAGAACTAAGCCGATTTGGAGCAGAAGTTTTTATTAATTACTCTTCTTCTGATGAAAAAGCTGAAGAAGTTGTAAATTTAATAAAAAATTCAGGAGGTAAAGCTCATAAATTAAAATTTGATGTTTCAAAAGAGGATTCTGTAAGTTCAGCTTTTGAAGAAATAATCAAAATTAATGGCACCATTGATATCCTCATTAACAATGCTGGAATTACTAGAGATGGACTATTGATGAGAATGAAATCGGAACAATGGGATGATGTACTAAATACAAACTTAAAAGGAGTTTTTCTTTGTACAAAATATGCTTCAAAATTTATGATGAAAAAAAGAAGTGGTAGCATCGTAAATATTTCATCTGTTGTTGGCATAATTGGTAATCCTGGTCAAGCAAATTATTCTGCAGCCAAAGCTGGAGTTATTGGATTTACCAAAACCTGCGCTAAAGAATTTGCCTCAAGAGGTATAAATGTTAATGCAATAGCTCCAGGTTTTATAGAAACAGAGATGACTGAAAAACTTAATACTGAAGAGATTCTAAAAGTTATTCCTTTAGGGAAATTAGGAAGTTGTAATCAAATTGCAAACTTAGTGTCATACTTAGTTTCAAGTGATGCAGGAAGTTATATTACAGGGCAAACAATCAGTATAGACGGGGGTATGAGTATTTAGTTATGTACTTTCATAAGGCTGGCCTAATTCATCTCTCAACCTTCTAATTTTTTGTAAAAGTTTTAGTCTTCGGCTTCTAGCAGTTAATGTCAAGAAAAATCTTAAAGGAAAGTATATCAGTGTCATAGCAATCGCGAGGATTGCGGTAAGAGTAAAAATAAGATTATTTGTTTCTTGCATGACTTAAAGATACTCTTATTTGAGTTAATTTGTATGACTAATTAAAAAAATTCGGCTTTCCCCACTTAATTAAATATCACTTAAAAATGATTCTATGGGAGATTAGAATAAGAATAAAGTTCGAGTAAACATGGCTAAACAGTTAAGTTTTTCTAATGAATCAAGAGAAGCGCTAGAAAAAGGTGTAAATTTCGTAGCTAATGCGGTAAAGGTTACTATTGGCCCAAAAGCAAAAAATGTTGTAATAGAAAAGAAATTTGGTTCACCAGATATAGTTAGAGATGGGGCAACAGTTGCTAAAGAGATTGAGATTGAGAACCCTATTTCTAATTTGGGCGCGAAATTAATAGAACAAGTTGCGTCCAAGACAAAAGAGAGTGCAGGAGATGGAACGACAACAGCCACCATTTTGACTCAGAAGATGGTTCAAGAGGGATTAAAAAATATTGCTTCTGGCGCCAGCCCTATGGAGTTAAAAAAAGGTATGGAAGTAGGCTTGACTTTTGTTCTAGAGAAATTAAGTTCCAAAAGTATTTCATTAAGTGGTTCTGACATCCAAAAAGTTGCAACAGTTAGTGCTGGAGGTGATGAAGAAATTGGATCTATAATTTCGAAGGCAATGGATATTGTTACTTCAGATGGTGTAATAACTGTCGAAGAATCTCAATCACTAGATACAGAATTAGATATAACTGAAGGAATGTCTTTTGATAGAGGGTATAGTTCTCCATATTTCGTAACTGACCAAGAAAGACAAGTTTGTGAACTGGAAAATCCTAAAATATTAATAACTGATCAAAAAATTTCAACTTTAGTTGATCTGGTTCCAATACTTGAAGAAATTCAGAAATCAGGCTCACCTTTTCTAATTCTTGCTGAGGATATCGAAGGAGAGGCTTTAACCACCTTGGTTTTGAATAAGAATAGTGGAGTATTAAATGTAGCTTCCGTAAGAGCTCCCTTATTTGGCGAGAGAAGAAAAGCTGCCCTTGAAGATATTGCTATTCTTACTGGAGCTAAGTTAATTAGTGAAGATAAATCGATGACACTTGATAAAGTATCGATTAATGATTTAGGCAAAGCAAAAAAAATAACTATCACAAAGGACAAAACTACAATAGTTGCCTTCGAAGACACTAAAGATTTGGTTAAAGCGCGAGTAGAAAAATTAAAGAGAGAAGTTGAAATAACAGACTCAGAGTATGATCAGGACAAAATCAATGAAAGGATAGCAAAACTAGCTGGAGGCGTAGCACTCATCAAAGTTGGAGCTGCAACGGAAACAGAGATGAAGTACAAAAAGTTAAGAATCGAAGATTCCCTTAATGCTACGAAAGCTGCTATTGAAGAGGGTGTAGTTTCTGGAGGTGGACAAACTTTAATTGAAATATCAGATGAAGTTTTAAATTTAAGTCAAAAATCTTCCGATGATTTAAGAACAGGGATAAATATAGTAAAAGAAGCCCTTTTGGAACCTACTAAACAAATAGCAAAAAATGCTGGTTTTAATGGTGATGTAGTTGTCGCTGAAATTAAAAGACTTAACAAAGGCTTCAATGCTAATTCAGGAAAGTATGAGGATTTAAAAGATTCAGGAATATTAGATCCAACCAAAGTAATAAGATTAGCTCTTCAAGATTCAGTATCTATTGCAGCTATGCTTCTCACAACAGAAGTTGCGATGGCTGACATTCCAGAGCCTGAAGCCACAGTCCCAGGAGGACCAGGTGGAGATCCAATGGGCGGCATGGGAGGCATGGGCATGCCAGGCATGGGCGGAATGGGTATGCCAGGAATGGGCGGAATGGGCATGCCAGGAATGGGCGGCATGGGCATGCCAGGAATGGGCGGCATGGGCATGCCAGGCATGATGTAACAATCTAACTTGCTTTTTTATCTTTATTAATCCATTTTCTTAAATTTTTAATATTAGGTAGTGGTAATTTCTGATTATCACTACTTTGTTTTGTACTATTAGAATTTTGTTCTTTGCTATAGATTACATTACTGCTAAAAGTTTCTAGACTTTTTGATGGCCATTTTGTTTCTTTTATATTTTCAACAGTTTTTGATAATTCAAGTTTAATTTGTTCTTGATTTTCTTCTTCATATAATTCATCCATTAAAGTGGTTTTTTCTTGATTTTCTTCTTCAAGCTGATATTCCCTTAAAGCTGGGGTATGAATTAATAAATCATTTAATGACTCAAACCCAAATCTATGGACCCACTTAAGAACAACATTTTCTTTAAGCAAAAAATTATTTTCTAAAGAGGCTTGTTTAAAAACTTCTATTAAATGATTTTTTAAAAGCATAAAATTTCTAATTTAACTTTCTATTTAACAGAGGCCTTATAATAATCAAGGAAAAAACTGTTAAAGAAAATAAAATTGCGATGCAACTCTTACAAGTTAAATCACCATATGGGGCATGTAAAGCCACTAATTCTAAATCCATAGTTTGTGTATAGGCAGTCCTAATAGGTTCAATAGCAAAAGTTAATGGATTTAATGAAGCTAACCATCCCAGCCAATTTGGCATAAAAGAGATTGGAGCTAAAGCAGTACTCGCAAATAGAAGAGGTAAATTTATTACGAATATAAGAGCGATTAATTCAATATGTCCCGGCAAAACAAACGCTAAACATAAACTTATTGATGTCACAAAAAGAACTAATAAAATTAGTGTTGTAAATACAATTCCTAAACCATATAAGTTGGGCCATCCATAACCCAAAATGTATGTAACAATCATTATTACAATACTCTGAACAAAGCTCAAGATTGTTATGTAAAAAAAAGAAGATAAAACTATGGATAATCTACTAGTTAAAGGAGCCACAAGTAATCTATTAAGAAATCCAAACTCTCTATCAAACATTAAAGGAAGACCAGAGTTTAGGGCTCCACTAAAAGCAGTAAAAACAATAAGTCCTGCTCCTAAAAAATTCCCATAAGAATCAACTCCTGGTAAAAAACCTTCAGGAGCTTTAGAGAATAATGCCCCAAATAAAAAAAGCCAAATTATTGGTTGTAAAATACCTGCTAAAAGAGTTGATGGTCTTCTTTTTAATTGAATAAATAATCTCTTTGTTAAGGCAAATGTTTCTTGATATAAAAAAAATAAATTATACTGTTGTAATTCCATATTTAGCAGTAATTAGTATTCATTATAGTTAGTTAACCAAAAGTTTTTTTATCGCATGGATTGCCTTGATTCTTTTTTTAGGTCTCTTTTCCCTGCCATAGAAATTTCAGCATCCAATAATGTTTTCCCAGTTGCCTGAAGATATACATCATCTAAGCTTGGCTGACTTTGGGTGAGAGAAAAAATTTCAAACTTTGAGAAGGCCAATTCCACTTTTAGCTTCGTAAGTAAATCTTTTTGCTTATCTGCTACGAAATTTATCGAGAAACCTTGCGCTTCATTGATGATAATCTGACTAATTCCATCTATTGAAGATAAAATTTTACATACATTATTTGCTTCTTCCTGATTACTAAATTCTCTTACTTTCAAAGTTACTCTATCTCCTCCAAATTTATTTTTGAGCTCTGCAGGAGTCCCTTTTGCTATAATTCTTCCATCATCAATTATCACTAATCTGTCTGCCAATTTATCTATTTCATCAAGATAGTGACTACTTAAAATGATGGTCATTCCATTATTTCTTAAATCTTTCAAAAGTTGCCATATAATATTTCTACTTTCAATATCTAAACCAACTGTGGGTTCATCCAAAATTAATACTTGGGGCAAATGTAAAAGTCCAGCCGCCAGATCTATTCTTCTTTTCATTCCTCCTGAATAAGTTCCGCACTTACGATCAATCCAATCATTCATTTCTAATTGATCTATTAATTTCTTTATCCTTTCAAATTTTTTATTTTTGTTGATGTGATATAAATCTGATTGAAAATCCAAAAGCTCTCGTCCAGTTAATATTTTATCAAGTGCAATGTCTTGGGCAACATAACCAATTAATTCTCTAATTTTCCTTGAATTTTTTATCAGATTAATATTATTTATAAAAACTTCTCCACTATCAGGCTCTATTAAAGTGGCGAGTATTTTTATTAGTGTTGATTTCCCAGCACCATTTGGACCTAGTATTCCGAATAATGTGCCAGCTTCAATTTCCATCGATAAATTTTTTAATGCATTGATATCTGAATAAGATTTTGAGAGCCCTTTAACTTTTATATAATTCATCAAACTTACTATTTACTTAAAAAACATTTTACATCTAATTTAATTACTAAGCAGGGTTACTATAGATAAAAATATTTGCATAGATTGCTGCTCAAATTCTACCGATAGTTGGGTTCTGGAAATTAATAGCAAAAGACAAATGCCAAACATATAGAGAATAGACCACCTAAAAAGAGACTTTGCTCTTGAAAGATCATCAGGAGATTTCTTTAATTCATTTATTAATTGCAAAAGTCTTCCATTAAATGGCAATAACATAATTCCGTATAAGAGACCCCCTTCAGGCAAAGCAAAAACTCCCATAATACTCATTAAAACTGTTGCCCATCCATATCGAGAAATCGCTTTAGCAGTAAAAACAGATCCTTTAACAGAAGGGAGCATAGGTATACCAACTGATGCATAATCATCCTTCAACAAAATTGCAAGTGCCCAAAAATGAGCTGGGGTCCATAACATTACTAAACCAAACAACCACCAACCACTGAGACCTACATGCCCTGTAGCAGCAGATGCTCCAACTAAAGGTGGTATGGCACCAGCAACTCCTCCGAAAACAATATTTTTTGTTGTACGAGGTTTCAAAATAACTGTATATAAAATTACGTAGCTAAATAAACCAAGAAGAGTTAATCCCGCAGCCAAATAATTTACACCACTTACTAAAAGCATCGAAGCTGCCAAAGTACATGATACTGCAGCTAAAAATACAGTCTCAGATGACAACTTTCCTGCTGGCAAGGCTCTTTTGCTAGTTCTTGTCATCCTTTTATCTAATTCCATTTCCCACAAACAATTAAGAGCTCCTGCTGCTGCTGCTGCCAAAGCGCCGCCTCCTAAAGTACAGATAAGTTTCGGTGAAGACAAAGGCCATTCTTCTGTTAAAGCCATTCCGCCCAAAGTTGTTGCCAATAAAAGTGGGATTAATCTAGGTTTTGCTACTTCAAGCCAAGGCGGCAAAGTTAATCTTTTTCTTGAAGGTACAACTTCATCTCTAATTGGTGATTTATAGTTCAAGTTTTCTAATTTACTAATGTTCATGAATTGATACCAACCATTTGAGAATTTAGGGAGTGGCGTATAACTTTTTTGGTAAAAGGATTTCTAAAAATTAACGTTGTTAATATCGCAATAAATAGAGAGGCATTAAGTTGATGACCGATAATAAAAATAGGTTCATTCAAATTTGTTTTAAGACTTAAAACACCCAAAGCAATTTGGGAAAACAAGAGAACGATAAGTCCTGAGAGATATTTCCAATTTTCATTAAGCAAACTTCTCTTATAAATTGCAGTAGCAATAATTAATAGAATTGAAAAAGCAATTGGAAAAGCAAATAATTTATGAGTATTTAGTATTAGACATTGTTTATTAAAAGATAAGCAAATATGTGCTGACCAGGTTGATGAAAGCCTTACTCCAATAAAAGATTGAATCAAAGTAAGTAAAAGAGGAACAAACAATAATAATTTCCACCAAATTAATGGCTCTTCTATTTCGTCATTATCTAATTTTTGATTTATTGAAATTGTTGTGATGAGAAGTAAAAAAGCTATTAAAAGATGGCCAGTAACAATATATGAATCAAGCAGGTTTATTACTGTTAAAGCTCCAAAAGATCCTTGGACAATAACAAGAAAAAGTAATATTGAATAAGTTTTAGGTAACCAATTTGGGATTTCATTTTTCCAAAGAATTGAAAGGGCAAATTTAAAAAGAATTAATATTCCAACCAGAAAAGCATCTAGACGATGAAACCACTCTAGAAATACTCTTAGGTTCATATGATTAAAAGGCAAAAAGGATCCATAACATAATGGCCAATCTGGGCATGCCAGTCCAGCCTCCATGACTCTCGTGGCACCTCCAATTACGATTAGCGCGATGAGTGCGAGTA
>CACGFX010000013.1 GCA_902572395.1 uncultured Synechococcaceae cyanobacterium | reverse complement strand
AATATGTTTCCATTAATAGTTACTTTATATATAAGAAATTCTCCAAGAAATTCTTTAGATATTACATTCGCATTTCCATATTCTGATCTTTTAATTGAAATAAATTTAGGCGAAATTGACATACTTATAATATTTGCATTTTGTAAAACCCCTGAACTGTTTATTTTACCTAAACAAGACATATACGAATTACCATTTTTTTGAAGATTAATAATATTATTACCCAAAATAAAACTACTAACAAATAGGGTCTTGGGATTGTTTAAAAGGTTAATTGGTGTATCAATTTGATGTATTTTCCCTTCATTCATTACGGCAACTTTATCGCAAATTGACATTGCCTCTTCAGGATCATGTGTAACCATCAATCCACTTGCATTACAACCTTTTAGGATATTTGGGAGTTCACTTCTCAATTTTAGTTTGACATGCATATCAAGACTACAAAATGGTTCATCTAATAAAATAAAATTAGTACCAGGAGCAAGAGCTCTCGCAATTGCTAGCCTTTGTTTTTGGCCTCCAGATAATTCATGTGGATATCTTCCAACAAAACTATCAAGACCTACAACATTTAATAAATAGTCAACTCTAGATCTATCTTTTTTGTTTTTTAAACCAAAAATTACATTTTCCAAAACAGTTAAATGAGGGAAAAGTGCATAATCTTGAAAAACCATACCAATATTTCTTTTCTCAGGACTAAGAATTTTTTTTCCACTTGAAATTTCCTTATCATTTAGAGAAATCCTCCCTCTAGAGGGATATTCAAACCCCGCGATTAATCTTAAAAGAGTAGTTTTTCCGCAACCCGAAGGACCAAGCAACCCTAACAATTCGCCATTTTCAATTTTCAGATTAATTGCGTTTAATACCCAATTTGAACATTCTGGATTATCATACCTATGATGCAAATCATCAATTATTAACGCATCATTTTTCACTAAGTTCTTCTTATTCAAATATATTAAGTTAGCAGAAAATATTCACCTAAAATATCCTTTGTATAATTTTATACACCGTTTAATTTCCAAATTTAATGAGAAAGTCCGAAAGAGCAGAAATAATAAGCAAGGAACTCAAAAAACTATATCCATCGCCTCCAATACCCCTTGATCATACAAATGCATATACACTTCTAGTCGCAGTAGTTTTAAGTGCTCAATCAACAGATAAGAAGGTTAATGAACTAACAAAAAGCTTATTTAAGGTTGCAGATAATCCAGAAAAGATGATGCAGCTAGGTATTAATGGCATTTACAAATACATAAAGTTTTTAGGTCTATCTAATCAAAAATCAAAGAACATTTATAACTTATCTAAATTATTGATTGAGAAGCATAATGGTACGGTCCCAGATTCTTTTGAGAAGCTTGAATCTCTTCCAGGGGTAGGCCATAAAACAGCATCAGTTGTGATGTCTCAAGTGTTTAAAATACCCTCATTCCCAGTAGACACTCACATACACAGGTTGGCACAAAGATGGGGTCTATCAAATGGAGATAGCGTAGTTCAAACAGAAAAAGATCTTAAAAAAATATTTCCTATTAATGATTGGAATACCTTACATTTGCAAATAATCTTTTATGGCAGAGAATACTGCACAGCAAGAGGCTGTGATGGAACAAAATGTTCTTTATGTCGCACTCTTTATCCCAAAAGAAAAAAAAAATTTATATGTAAAAAGCCTTAAGAAATTTATATAATATTTAGATTAGTTTTTTAATCATGAAAATAGCAATTACTGGTGCATCGGGGAAAACAGGTTATCGAATTTCCGAAGAAGCAGTTAAAAAAGGATATAAAGTAAGGCAAATAATTAGAGAGAACTCAAAAGTCGCAGCAGGATTAGAGAATTTAGAAACAATTAGGGTGTCATTAGACAAAAAAGAAGAACTTGATAAAGCTTTAAAAGATATTGATGCTTTGGTAATTGCGACTGGAGCGAGAGCAACATTAGATTTAACTGGTCCTGCAAAAGTTGATGCATTAGGTGTATACAGGCAATTAGAGAGTTGCAAAAGAGTTGGTATTAAAAGAGTTATTTTAGTAAGTTCCCTTTGTACTGGCAAATTATTTCACCCATTAAACTTATTTGGTTTAATTCTTATTTGGAAAAAATTAGGTGAAAACTTTCTACGAAATTCAAATTTCGAATGGACTATTATTAGACCAGGAGGATTAAAGGAAAATGAAGATATTAAATCAGAAAATATAAATTATTCAAAGGAGGATACTCAAATTAATGGATCAATCCCAAGAAGATTAGTTGCGCAATGTTGTATAGATTCTTTAAAAAACAAGGAATCCATAAATAAATTAATAGAAGTTACGAGTTCGAATAATAATAAAAAGATATCTTTTAAAAAAGCTATGCAAATGATTTAAAAGATGTAAATATATAAATTAAAACTATGAAAATAAATCCCAAAATTGACGCATTACAATTAATGCTTACTGATTTAAGAACTAGAAATGAGCCAATAAGACATAAAGCTGCATTTAAAGGCTGTCAACCAGAATTTCAAAGTCTTGTATCAAGATTAATAAAACAGTTAGAGGACGAATTAGTTGCCGAAAAACTTTCTAATCGTGATAATTAAAAAATTCAGATTACTTAAATGAAATTAAGTTGTCCAATTTTGCTTGTTCTGAAAGTTCATCATATCCTCCAAAAAATTTATTATCCAAAAATATTTGAGGGAAAGTATTATGGCTACTTTGAGCCATTACTTTTTTAAAACTCTCATCATTTTCTATTAAAGTAACTTCATGAGGGATAGATAAAGAATTAAGCAACCTAATTGCTCTTTTAGACCAAGGACAATCCTTTAAAATATATGCTTTTACACGTGATTCATTTTTTAATAAATCATTACTTGAGATATTAATAATTTTCTGTTCAAAAGAAAGTAATAATATATCAGTACCTTTTTTTACAATACAACCCTCCTCAAGATGACCGCCAAAGACATTACATCCCTCATCTGCAAAACTCAAATGTAAATGAACATCTCCTTTATTAAAATGTCCGTTTAAAGAAACTATCTCTAGATTTCCCTCAAATTTATTTATCTCTTGATTACCTGGGCATTGAATACAAACTGTTCTAAGATTACCAACCACTCCAGAAACATACCCGTATAGATTATTCGATAAAGAATATTCTTTAATTGAATTTATCAAATCAGATTCTGGAGATAGCTTTAGGCTATGAGGCTGCATTAGATATTAGATATTAGGAATAGTTTTGTAATATAAAACATCATCATCCATAAAGAGAAGTTGAGTTTATAATCTTTAGGATTCAGATTTAAATTAAATTTTAGAATCTAGCATCAACAACCATTTAAAATTTTTACTAAAAATTTAAGGTTGTTGAGAGTGTAATATATTTTTTATATACAAAAACTAATTTGTTATCAAGAAAAAATCTTAAAAATTTGGCATTGAATATTCCCAATTTATTATCGATATCTCGCCTTTTTCTTGTATTTCCATTAATACTTTTTTTAGAAATTAACAGACCTTTTTATATCTTTATATTGATTATTATTGGCGGTTTAACTGACTATTTTGATGGGTTTATTGCAAGGAAATTTAATCTTAAAACTAGATTAGGAGCTATCCTTGATCCCTTAAGCGATAAAGTATTCTATTTAATTCCTTTGACGTTCCTTTGTAAAAATAATTTTATACCCTTCTGGTCTTTGTCATTAATTTTATTTAGAGAATTAATTATCTCTAGCCTAAGGAACTCCACAAAAGACGGTTTACCAGCATCAATTTTAGGAAAATATAAAACATTTTTCTTTTTTATTTCAGTAATTATCTTCTTTACACCATTAAAAATTAGCTTTTTGAATAATTTGGCATTAATTTTTTATTGGTTAGGATTCATTCTGACTTTTTTGACTTTATTAGACTATTTAAGAATTAAAAAGAATATTATCTGAATTTTCATCAAACTCTTCACTCTTTTTATTATTAAAATCATTCACAAAACTATCCCTTAGACCATTAAGTAAATCAAAAGTTGGCGCCCACTCTAAATCACGTTTTATCTTAGAGATATCAGTCTGATAATGATTTAATCTAATTGGAAATCCCTTTCGAGACTTAGGATCTAATTTTTGATAATCAAATGTTCTTAAAGAAATCTCATTTTGGTTTAATCCGAGAACATTCGCACAGAAATAAATCAAACCCTTGATTGTTACTCCTTTTTCACCTGAACAATTGTAGATATTATTTTTGGAATTTTCAAAATTTATGCACCTAATCATTACATCAGTTAGATCCGAAACATGGCCTAGCTGAGTAATTAAAGAACCGTCACCAGGGATTGGTATAGATTTTTTAGTAAATAACCTTTCAAAAAACCAATTTTCAATTTTATTATAATTTCCTGGTCCATAAATATAAGTAGGTCTAAAACTTGTAAAAGGAATTTTTTGGTTTTTTAACCAATTTTCTGTCTCAAACTTCCCTTTGTGCCTACTTTCTGGATCAATTGGATCAACTTCGGATAAGGGTAGTTCACAATTATCTTTATAAACACCTGCAGAGCTGACATATATGTATCTCTGGAAAGAGTTATCTAAATTTTCTATAAGAAGTTTGGTTTGTTCTAACTCTCGTCCAGAGATATCATAAACAACATCATATTTTTTATTTCTTATTCTGACGATATCTTCTGAATTATTTCTATCACCCTTAATTAAATTTGTTTTTTCAGGATTACTTTTATTGCCTCTCGTGAAAATATCAATATCATAATTTTTACTTAATAACTTTCCTACCAAAGACTTGCCAACAAATCTAGTACCGCCCATTACAAGAATTTTCATATTAAAAAAATATTTAAATGAAGTAGTAATCTTAAATAGAATTACATATTGAATAGTACTACTAATAAGTTATTAATGAAAAGGATGATTCTATGGACCTAATACCAGCAATTGATTTAATGAATGGTAAGTGTGTAAGGCTTTTTAAAGGCGACTTTAATAAAAGAAAAGACTTCACCAAAGAGCCTCATGAGCAAGCTAAATTTTGGGAAAGCGAAGGGGCAAAATATATACATATAGTTGATTTGGATGCTGCAAAAACTGGATCCCCAACAAACGATAAATCAATAAAAAAGATTGTAAAAACAATTAACATACCTATTCAAATAGGTGGAGGGATAAGGTCTCAAGAAAGGATAGAACAACTATTTTCTTATGGTATTGATAAAGTTATCATGGGAACCTCTGCGATAGAAAATAAAGAACTAGTTAAAGACTTATCAAATAAATTTCCTGGAAGGATAATTCTTGGGATAGATGCAAAAGATGGGAAAGTTAGTACAAGGGGTTGGCTTGAGCAATCTAATATTTTGGCCACAGATCTAGTAAAGGAGTTTTCTTCATTTAAAATTGCTAGTTTTATTGTTACAGATATAAATACAGATGGGACGTTAGAAGGGACAAATGAAGAATTCATAAAAAGCATACTTGAAATTACAGATATTCCAGTAATAGCATCAGGAGGTGTTGGTTCAATTTCTGATTTATTATCGTTAGTAAAATTTGAAAACTCTGGACTCTTTGGAGTAATTGTAGGTAAAGCTCTATATGAAAATAAATTCACGATAAACGAAGCGAATAATGTATTGTCATCAGAGAGATTAAATGACTTTGATTTAAATAGAAATTACTACGCTTAAAAGAGTAAAAAATTGATTTAAGGCTGGTGTTTGCAGTAATTGTTAGTTAATTTTGTATAAGAGATAAGAAATCTAGTCTTGGAATTAATTTCAAAAAAATCGATATTGATTATTGCTCCAAGCTTAATAGCAGAATCTTTATCGCTTAAGTTAACATCACTAGACCAAAATTTAGACATTAATTTTAATAATGGAACAGGTGATAAATCTCCGGATTTAGTTATATGGAATGTTCTCAATTTCCAATCAGAAGATCTTATAAGGTTAGAATTATTAAAATTAAGAGAAAGATATGATGAGTCAAAGTTTCTTATAATTCTCTCTGGCGAACTTGTTTATTCAGCAAATACCGCTCCATCATTAAATGCTGAAGGTTTTCTTTTAAATCCTAGTGCAGAAAAAGTTCTTGAATCTATTGATACCATTTTAAATGGAGGAAGGGTATTTGATATTGAAAATAATTCCCTAGTTCAATTAAACAAAAATAAGCCCCTCTCTTTTAGTCAAAAAATTCTAACTTCAGGTCTTAAACAAATAGATTCTGAAATTAACTATATATTCAAATATATAAACTCTGATTCAACACCAGAATTTTATAACTTCATTTTAAAAGGAAGATTAAGAGAACTTATTACTGCAAAATCTTTTCTAATTTTCTTATGGGGTAATTCACTAGAACTTTATACAGAGGCAGTTTACAGTGAAAACAACATTAATCTTGAGAATAAGAACACTGTATTCATTAAAGATAAAAACACCACAGAAATATTTAATTTAATTTTAGATAGACTAAAAGAAAGGTATAGCTCAACTAACTTACAGGTTGAATTTAATAATTCATCAATAATTCTTTCTGGGATAAAGAAAGAATTTATTTCACGACTAATTTGCAAAATGTTAGATGAGTTAGATAATTTAGTAAAAAATATTAATGAAAACTATAAGGATAAAGATTTTAAAGATGATTTAAATTCTCTTATAAAAGAACTTAAAGTCAATACAATTTCAAATATCACAGATAGCTATTTTAGATTAAAAAAAGGAGGGGAATCTACTTCAATAAATGATTTTATTTATAGTGAAGTAAGTTGCGAAGAGATAGATAGAGAATCACATGAATCAATAATGTTTATTGAGCCAATTATTAAAAATGAAGCTCTTGACTATAATGGGAAATTACTCCCTCTGTATGAAACAGAATCTTTTTTGATCCTTGAAAATATTATTTCAAATTGGACAATAAGGAACTGTAATTTATTAGCTTCTGAAATCTTTAATATTTGTTCTTCTTGGCCTGAATTAAGGACTGTACTTATAAATCCCGAATTACAATCGACAAGAAATTTTGAAAGATTTAGAAATAATATTAATAACTACAATCGCTGGCATGATTATATTTATATGCCTATCTACTTATATGAGAGTAAACGAGAATATATTGATATTATCGATAAGAAATTTACCCGATACTTCAAAAATGAAAATAGGGAGAAAGAATTAGAGAATCTAGAATGGCTACAAAAACAAGTTACATTGTTAGTTGAGATAAGAGATGCCGTAGCACCTCAGTTAGAAGTTGCTGTAAAATATATCGGTAATCTTTTCGTAACTTTCCTTACTAAGGTCGTTGGCAAAGCTATCGGTTTAGTTGGGAAAGGAATCCTTCAAGGATTAGGAAGATCAAGTTCAAAGTAAGTTTTTAAACTTTAATGAAAATAGTTCAATGGATCCTAATAGCATTAATTTTCTTAAGTCCATATAAAGCAAATGCCTCAAGAGATTCTGATAGTTACGATGGCAACATCTTTCCTATATACGCAGGTAATGGGGCTATAGTTCCTCCCCAGACAACTCTTCAGGAATCATTAAAAAATAAAAGAGTCGCAGTTTTATTTTTTTATCTTGACGACAGTTCAGATAGTAAAGCTATGGCTCCTGTAATATCCGGTTTAGATTTGATATGGAGAAATAATATAGATATCATTGCTCTAACTACTGATGAATTACAGGATAAAGAAAAGTCTGATCTTAGAAATGAACCTAATTATTATTGGAACGGATTAATTCCACAAACCATTATTTTAAATAGTGATGGAGAAGTGCAATATGATAAAAATGGAATGATTAACATAGATGAATTAAACAAAGTTATAGGAGAACTAAAGGGAATTGATATAGAAGATACGACATTTTCTCTAGAAAGTTTTAATGAATACAACAGTATTATTTCTGAAAAAAAAGATAAAAACAAAAATTAATTTTAAAAAATGATATTAATAAATATCCTCTTAGTCATTTTAATTTTTTTAATTCTTTCAGATTTATATATTAAAAACTCACCCAAATCAAAGTTAAATCTGGTACCTATAAATTACAAAATCAAAAAAAAGGATGGTTTAAACGAATTAATTATTGATTTAAAAATAACTAATAAAAGTAAAACCAAAGAGACGATGGTTTCTAATATAAATTTTGAATTAGATTTTTTTAAAAGTAAAGGTAACGAATATTGCCAAAATTTTAATTATCAAGAAGATATTTATATATATGAAAATAAAAAAATTAAGAATTTAAATAATTACTGGCCAACAACAATTATCAAGTCAAATTCAGAATTATTTGTAAGAATCATATATAAATTTAGTAATAATAATTTTAGAAAAAAAATAAAATATCTATGGTTAAAAATATATTGGGAGAACTACGGACATTTTGGCATTTCAAATAATAAGGATTGTTTCTTAATTAATTTAGATGGTCAAAAACAAAGGACGAAAGAAGTTTTTGAAATACCAATAAATAATAAATATAAAGCTTTTGCTATTAAAACTGATTTACTTGGTTGCTTTGATAACCCAGTAAATACTGTGATTGAATACTGCAAAGAAATTGTAGAAAAAAATGATATTTTAACTATCGGTGAGAGTCCGCTAGCGATTATGCAAAATAGATATATTTCCCCTCAAAATTTAGAATATAGTTTATTTTCGAAAGCTTTATGTTATTTTTTTCACCCTACAAGCAGTCTTGCAACTGCTTGCGGCATGCAATTATTAATAAATAGAATCGGAGTCACAAGAATAACCTTTGCACTTTTTGTTGGATTTCTCTTCAAATTAGTTGGGATTAAAGGTATGTTTTATAGGTTAACTGGTTCAGAATCATCCCTCATTGATGATATAAGCGGTACAGTTACACCTTACGACAAGAGTATAGTTATGGGTCCTCTCAATGCAGATTTATTTTGTAAGGAGGTCTCTAACTATCTAAATATAGATGTTGCTGTAGTTGATGTTAATGATCTTGGAGGTGTAAAAGTCTTAGCTAGTTCAAATAAAACATTAAATAAAATACTCAAAAGAAACTTAATATCTAATCCAGCTGGCAATGGAGATGAAAAAACCCCTATAGTATTAATAAGAGAAAAAAAGTAAATGAAAAAAGATACCTCTTATTCTTTTCAATCTAAAAAAGGAATGGAAGTAACTTTTGAAGAACTCCATATAAGGCACATTAACCTTTTAATAGATATTAAAAATAAGGAATTGAATAATTGGTTTTTAAAGATGGCTATTATTAATACTTTTGATGACTTAAAAATTTTTTTAAATAATCTTAAGAAAAATAAAAATAAATGCATAATTGCTATACATGGAAACGAAATTATTGGTTATTTGAATATTTTTCCTTTAAACAAAAAAGAGACTTGCTTAAAAATATCTAACCCCAAGTTGATTAATAGCAAGTGTTCTTTAACAGACAAACAATTAACTTTAGGATTGATAAAAAAATCTATCTCAATAAAAGAAATCAAAACTTCAAGTTGGATAATTAATTCAGATATAAATAATGTTGACCTCATATCAAACTCAAGAGAATTAGGCTTTCAACCGTTAGGAGAGATAATCCTTTGGGATGGTTCTGCTCTAAATAAACCTACAAATCAAAATACCAATGCCTTTACATTAATTAATGAATTCCAAAACATTAATAAACAAAATATATTAAAAATAGTTAATTTCATAAGATCAAATCAATCTCCCTTAATAAGAAATATTTTAGATTTTGATCAAGACGACATTCTTAAAAGAAATAACTCTAAGAGTGGTGCCTTAATATATGAAAATTCAGTATTATGTACAATTTTAAAAGATATTAACTATCAAAATGAGGAAATTTATACTTTAACCATAAGTAGATATTGGGATAAGAGATTCGATTCTATTTTAAAAGAATTTATAAAAAGATTTTTTGAAAAATCACCTATTTCATATTTAAAAACCTATAAAGAAAATTCTCAGTTAAATGTTTTTCTCGAAGAGTGTAATATCAAAGAAAAAAATCAAGAAATAATTCTTATTAGGAACACAATAATTAAGAATGAAGCCAAACAAGTAAATAGAATAAATCAATCTCTAGAATCAATCTTTGAAAAATTAAGTCCACAAGGTAATCCATATCCATCTCCTTTTCCATTAAAAACAAAGTGAAATTTTGCAAACCCAAACCAAAGTCAATTTTGAGTTTGGATATAGGTACCAAAAGAATAGGATTAGCTTATTGTGATCCCCTCTGCATAACATCAAATATACTTCCAGCTGTAAAACGATTTGAAAATAATCAAGAGATTAAAATCATTAGAAATTATATAAATGAATTCAATTTGACTGGTTTTATTGTGGGTATTCCGCTAGATGAGGAAGGTCAAATGACCACTCAAGCTATTGACTGTAAAAATTACGGTCAATTACTTTCAAATGAATTAAAGCTTCCATTTTCTTATGTCAACGAACATAGTTCAACTTGGGAATCTTCCGAAAGATTTGGAATAAAAAAAGATAAATCGGGATTGATTGATAGTTATTCAGCAAAAATAATACTTGAACAATGGATCGAAGAGGGTCCTGAATTAGAAGTAATAGCTGGTAAACGTCAGATAAAATATTAGTATTAAAAAGGATAGATAATTTTTAAATGAAAGAAGCAAATGCAAATGATAATTATGATGCACAAACTATTTTATTAAATGACTCAAATGGAAACGAGCTATTTTGTTATCTTGAACAATTAGTAAGTGTTGAAGGCCAAGAATATGCTTTATTAACCCCAGTTGATACTCCAGTAAGTCTTTTTAAGATAAATGAAAAAGATGAACCTGAATTAATTGAGAAAATAGATAAAAATGAACAAATACTAAAAAATGCTGAAGCAGTTCTTCAAGAACATGATTTAAGACTTATCAGATCAGCAGTTACATTAACAGTATCAGGAGAACTTGAAGAACCAATTTACGATGAATTAGAGGAAGATTACGTCGATGATGATAGTGAGAGTTATGAATTGCTCGTTAACTTTAATCTTTTTGATCAAGAATATGGTTTATACATACCACTAGATCCTTTTTTTATTGTGGGTAAATTAAAAGACAAAGGTGCCTTATTAGTTGAAGATGATGAGTTCGATAGAATTCAACCTTTGATTGAAACTGAGCTTGAAAAAAGTAGTTCTTAAAATCAATGAGATCTATCCTAAAAGTAAATTGGGATTCAGACTTACCAATATATAATATTTCTCAATCTGAATTGCAAAAAAAAGGAATTAATTCTTTATTGTTGGATGTGGATGGGACTCTAGTAAATAGAAAATCTAATATGGTTCCAAAAGCTGTAAAAAATTGGATCATAGAATCTAAAAAACTTTTCTCCTTATACTTAATAAGTAATAATCCATCAAAAAAAAGAATCGCAAAAATAGCGAAAGAATTAAATTTAAGGTATAAATACAATGCATCAAAACCAAGAAAAAAAGTAACTTTATCTGTTATCAAAGAAATTGGCAGAGACCCAAAAAATATAGCCATTATTGGCGACAGAATTTTTACAGATATTATTGTTGGGAATAGATGTGATATAAAAACAATATTAGTTAAGCGATTAAATAGAGATGGCTTGCCTATAAAATTTAATTTAACTTTGATAATAGAAAAATTAATTTCTCATTTTATAAAATGAAAACTTGGGTTATAAAAATTGGTACTAGTATTTTAAGAGGAACAGAGGAAACATCTACAGAAGAAGTTATTGAAAACCTTTCTAGATCCTTTACAAGTTTTCTTTCAAAAGGAAACAAATTAATTTTAGTAACTAGTGGAGCCGTTGGATTAGGTTGCCAGAAATTAAATATTAAAACGAGACCAAATGATTTAAGTACCCTTCAAGCTACTGCTGCAGTAGGTCAAGTTAATTTAATGTCCTTATACGATAAAGTATTTAATAAATTAGGTCATAATATTGCTCAAATTTTAATAACTAAAGCTGATTTCAATTCAAGAGAATCCTTTAATAACGCTTCTAAAACTTTAAAAAAATTAATCGATTTAAATGTTATTCCAATAGTAAATGAAAATGATACCGTGGCAAATGAAGAGCTTAAATATGGAGATAATGATACCCTCTCTGCTTTAGTTGCCTTGGCTATAAATGCTAATAAGCTTATTTTATTAACCGATATTGAAAATCTATACTCAAAAGATCCACGTAATAATAAAGATGCGCAACCTATTAAAGAAGTTCATAATAGTGAATTAAAGGAAATTAAAGATAAAAATATTCAAAACTCAAATAATGAATGGGGAACAGGAGGAATTTCTACAAAATTAATTTCTGCAGAAATAGCAACAAAAGGAGGAGTCGAAGTCCAACTAGTTGATGGGACTAATAAAGATAACTTAATTGAAATTTTTAATGATAATAAAATTGGAACTTTATTTTATCCAGTAGAAAAACCTATAGGAAACAAAAAAAGTTGGCTTTCACATGCAATTCAAACAGTAGGAAAAATTACTTTAGATGATGGCGCTTCTTTTGCAATTAAAAAAAAAGGTGCCTCACTTTTAGCGGTTGGTGTTAAGAATGTAGAAGGAAACTTTACGATTAATCAGGCAGTTAAAATCGTAAATACAAATGATAAAGAGGTTGCAAAAGGTTTAGTATCAATAAGTAGCGACAAATTAAAAAGTATCTTAAATAATAAACAAAATAACAACTCCTCGATAATTGTCGTACACAGAGATGTTCTCGCTCTCTCTTAGAAAAAAATTAAAACTGAAAAATGCTTTTAAGTGATTTAGTTGATCTAATAAAAAAAGGAAATTCAAATTTTATTAGTGCCAATATTTTTGAAGATTTATATATAGATGATGCTGCTTCATTAGATGCTGCAGATAAAAATCAAATATCTTTTTTAGAAGAAAATAATATCCTTAAAGAAAAATTAGATCAAACTAAAGCATCCGCAATAATAACTACTAATAACGATGAAATCGTTAGTGCCCTGAAGAAACTCAATATATCAAACATAATCGTTAAAAACCCAAGAATTGCATTTGCAGAAGTATTGGATTGTTTATATAAAACTATCGATTTCAAACCAGGAATTCACGCTTCAGCAGTTATAGATAAAACAGCAATAATTGGAGCAGATTGCCATATTGGACCTAATGTATATATTGGAGAAAATACTGTAATTGGCGACAATAATCATATTCTTGCTGGAGCATCAATTTTAGGCAATGTTCGAATGGGAAATAATAATATAATTCATCCAAATTGTGTTATTTACGAAAATACCACCCTAAAAAATAATTGTGTAATTAATTCAAATTCTGTTATTGGATCAGAGGGATTTGGTTTTATTCCTAAAAATGGTAAATGGGTAAAGATGCCTCAAAAAGGTGGTGTAAAAATAATGAGTTTTGTAGAAATTGGAACGAATTGTTGTATTGATAGGCCCGCGGTTGGATTTACTTTTATTGATGAGGGAACAAAATTGGATAATTTAATACAAATAGGTCATGGAGTTAAAATTGGAAAGAATTGTGCATTTGCAGCTCAAGTTGGTATAGCTGGAGGAGCAAATATTGGAGATGGTGTTATTTTGGCAGGGCAAGTAGGAGTCAATAATAGAGTAAAAGTTGGTAATAATGTCATTGCGAGTTCAAAATGCGGAATCCATTGTGATATAGAAGATGGCAAGGTAATTAGTGGTTTCCCCGCGATGGAAAATAAATCATGGCTAAGGAGTTCAAGTATTTTTAAAAAATTACCAGAATTAGCAAAAAAACTTAGACAATTAGACAACCAATAATTTATTGTTCTTAATAAACAAAAATTCAAATGAAGAAATATAAGATAGTTTTATTGTCAGGGGACGGAATTGGACCAGAGATTTCAGAAGTTTCAAAAAAAGTTTTAAAAAAGCTTTCAAAAAATCATACTTTCGATATTGAGATTATTGAAGAATTATTTGGAGGGATAGCTTATGAAAAATATAGTACTCCTGCTCCAGATAAGACACTTGATCAATGCAAAAGAAGTGATGCTGTACTTTTAGCATGTGTAGGAGATATTAAATATGACTCTCTTGCAAGAGAATTAAGGCCAGAAAGTGGATTACTAAAGTTAAGATCTGCCCTAAACCTTTTCGCAAATATCAGGCCTGTCAAAATAAGAAAATCTCTATTAGATGCAAGTACATTAAAAAAAGAAATCGTTGAGCATGTAGATCTTATTGTTGTAAGAGAATTAATAGGGGGAATTTATTTTGGAAAACCAAGAGGACATATAACAAATACAAAAATCCCAAAAGCTTTCAATACAATGGTTTATGATTCGGCCGAAATAGAGAGAATAACAGAAATAGCAATAAAAATTGCTAACCAAAGAAATAAAAAAATATGTTCTGTTGATAAATCAAACGTTCTTGAGGTTAGTCAATTGTGGAGAGATACAGTTTTAAATATCACCTCAAAAGATAAAAATATATCTCTAAGCAATATGTACGTTGATAATGCAGCAATGCAATTAGTTAGAGATCCTGGTCAATTTGATGTAATTTTAACAAGTAATTTATTTGGAGATATTTTAAGCGACTTAGCTGCAATGTTAACAGGTTCTATTGGTATGCTTCCTTCTGCTTCTCTAAACAATGATGGTCCAGGAGTTTTTGAACCGGTTCATGGTTCAGCTCCTGATATAGCTGGTAAAAATATAGCGAACCCTATTGCAATGCTTTTATCTGCTTCCATGATGTTAAAAATTGGATTAAATGAAGAAGAAGCTGCAGAAAATTTAGAAACTGCCATTGATAAAGTTTTATCAAAAGGATTTAGAACAGCCGATTTAGCTGATGGGTCTTCCGAAGTATTATCTTGCAGTGAAATCGGAGATAAAATAATGGATGAAATTTAAAAAAAAAATTAATAAATAAAAAAATATTTTTAAGTAAAACATAAAGTTGGCATATGACCTGTCAGAATCATTAGATATTGTTTTTAAAAAATGTCAAAACGTCATCCAGTAGTTGCTGTAACAGGATCTTCAGGAGCAGGAACAAGTACAGTAAAAAGAGCCTTTGAGCATATTTTTGCCAGAGAAGATATTGTTCCCGCAGTTGTAGAAGGTGATAGTTACCACAGATTTGAAAGAATGCCTATGAAAAAAGCGATGGCAGACGCTCTTTCAAAAGGTGAAAATTTCTCACATTTTGGTCCAGAGGCTAATCTTTTTGACAAGCTAGAAGAACTTTTTAAAATATATGGTGAAACTGGAGGAGGTAAGAAAAGATATTACCTACATAGTCTTGAAGAAGCAGAAGAGCATAATACAAGACTTGGGACATCCTTGGAACCTGGACAATTTACTCCATGGGAAGATATTCCTGAGGGAACAGACGTACTTTTTTATGAAGGTTTGCATGGCGGAGTAGAAGGTGATGGATACAATGTGGCATCTTATGCTGATTTACTTGTTGGTGTTGTACCGATAACAAATTTAGAGTGGATTCAAAAAATCCATAGAGATAACGCAGAAAGAGGTTACTCGGCGGAGACCATTGTCGATACTATATTAAGAAGAATGCCTGATTATATAAATCACATTTGCCCCCAATTCAGCAAAACCGATATTAATTTCCAAAGAATTCCCACAATTGACACTTCTAATCCTTTCATATGCAGGAATATCCCAACTCCTGATGAAAGCTTTGTGATCATACATTTTAGAAAAGGGGCAAGAGAGAAATGGGGGATTGATTTTCAATACTTGCTTGGAATGATTAACGATTCATTTATGTCCAGTCCAACAAGTATCGTTGTAAATGGTGGAAAAATGGGTTTCGCAATGGAACTAATTCTCACTCCAATAATTCATAAAATGATTGAGGAGAAAAATAAATAATAATTAATTTTCGCTTATCAACTCAAATCATTATATTTTTTACTTTGAGCAGTTTTCAATGTAGGGTATCTCAAATTTTTATATATCTTTCTTGATAAAAGTACCTTATTTAGATTTAAATAGAAAAAACAGGAAATGCTGTGTCATTAATCGACTGGTTTGCCGCAAGGCGTAAAGATCAATTTGTTGGGAAAGTTTCGCAAGATACTGATGAGGGAGACGGTTTGTGGGTTAAATGTTCAGAATGTTCGCAAGTAGCCTATAGAAAAGACCTAATTTCTAACTTCAACGTTTGTAGTAATTGTGGACACCACAATAGGATAAATAGCGATGAAAGGATAAATATAATTGCTGACAAAAACTCATTCGAAGAGTTTGATAGTTCACTAAGTCCTACAGATCCTTTAGGTTTTAAAGATAGAAGATCATATGCTGATCGAATCAAAGAAAGTCAAGCAGGCACAGGTTTAAGAGATGGAGTTATAACTGGTATCTGTTCTGTAAGTTCAATGCCTTTAGCATTAGCTGTTATGGATTTTAGATTCATGGGAGGATCCATGGGTTCAGTAGTTGGTGAAAAAATTACAAGGATAATTGAAAGAGCTACTTTAGAAAATTTTCCAATTCTAATTGTTTGTGCATCAGGTGGAGCAAGGATGCAAGAAGGCATGTTAAGTCTCATGCAAATGGCAAAAATATCTGGAGCACTAAAAAAACATAAAGAAAAAAATCTTCTTTATATGCCCTTATTAACTCATCCAACCACTGGGGGTGTAACGGCAAGCTTTGCAATGTTAGGTGATTTAATTTTGGCGGAACCTAAAGCTCTTATTGGATTTGCTGGAAGAAGGGTTATAGAACAAACATTAAGAGAAAAATTACCCGATAATTTTCAAACAGCTGAATATCTACTTGAGCATGGTTTTGTTGATGTAATAGTTAAAAGGAAAGATCTCAAGGATACTCTTACTAAAATTTTAAAAATTCATGGTGTAAAAGAACTTGCAAAAGCAAATATATAATATGAGAGTTATTTTAAATTTTTTTTATTTTTCTTTAAGCCTTTTATTTTTAATTTTTAATTTTGCTCCATATTCTTATGGGATAGGAAATGTTGACTGGGTCCTACTAAAAGAGAATAATGAAGGGAAAGAATGGCTTGATAAAGGGAGTATTAAGCAGCTTCCAAATAGTGAAATAAGTGTTTTAACAAAGTTCTTTAAAAATCCAACTAATTCTGATGATGATGGAGAGTTATCACTCTATGTAATGAGAATTAATTGCGATGAAAAAAAGTTCAAAGATACTTCAATAAATGGAATCCCGCAATTTAATTCAAAATGGAGAACTTCCAATAATGATGAACTAATAGATGTTGTTATTGAAAATAGTTGCTCAGAGTTTATTAATAGATAAAGATGAATACTAAAAATAAAAAATTAAAAATAGCAATTGCTGGATTAGGGTTTGGGAAAAAAGTCCATTTAGAGGCATTAAAAGAGTCTGATTATTTAACTCCTGTAGCTATTTATCATTATGAGACTAAGCAAAAATCGATACTAGAAAAAGAAACTGGATTAGAGTTCTTTCATAATTGGGAAGAATTAGTTAAATCTCCAAAAATTGATGGAATTATAATTGCTACCCCTCCTGAATCAAGATTTAAATTAGCAAAACAAGCTCTTGAGAATAATAAAAATTTGCTTCTAGAAAAACCCGTTTCAATATCCTCCTCAGAAATTGAAGAGCTTCAGAGAATATCTTTGATAAATAATTTAAGCGTATGTGTTGATTTTGAGTATAGGGCAGTACCTCTTTTCCTTCAGACAAAAAAACTTATTGATGAAAATATCTTAGGAGATATATATTTAATCAAATTAGATTGGTTAATGGGCAGTAGATCCGACCCCAAAAGATCCTGGAATTGGTATTCATTGGAAGAAAAAGGTGGAGGAGTTATTGGCGCCTTAGGTACTCATGCATTCGATATGTTGAATTGGTTTTTTGGAGAAGCAATAAACGTGTCTGGCAAGTTAGCAACATCAATAAAAAAAAGACCTTTACCTAATTCATCCGATTTAAATGATGTTACGAGTGAAGATATATGTTTAGCTAATATAGAAATATCAAATTACAGCTCTAATCTTATTCCGTGTCAGGTATCTTTATCATCGATTTCTAAAAATGGTAGAGGATTTAGTTTAGAAATATATGGAAGCGAAGGTTCACTTATTCTTAAAAGCGAAAACCAAAAAGATTATGTACATGGTTTTAATCTGAAATATTCAAACAACGAAAATAAAATAAAAAATCTAACTGCAGATTCAAGGTTTAATTTTAAAAAAACATGGACTGATGGGAGAATAGCTCCAGTTTTGAGAATTCAAAATTTATGGGCTCAGAGCATAATAAATAGAACACCTGTAATGCCGGGCTTATGTGAGGGACTAGCTAGTCATAAAGTTTGCGAAGCCATAAGAAAATCTTCGAAAAGTGGATTAAGTATAAAAATTTAAGGCTATACATTTATAAGTAGCAATTATTACCCGATAAAGTATTAGATTGATTTTATTTTTTTTTCATATTCTGGAAAAATCAATTGAACTGAATTATTAAAGAATGGCTTTAAATTATTACAAAAATGAGCTTAAAGAAAATGCTCAATTACTAGCTTCTAAAGGAAAAGGAATATTAGCTGTAGATGAATCCACTAAAACAGTAGGTAAAAGACTCGCTGGAATTGGCGTTGAGAATACTGAAGACAATAGGAAGGCATATAGAGGAATGCTTTTTACTACAGAAGGTCTTGGCAAATATATAAGTGGAGCAATCCTCTTCGAAGAAACTCTTTATCAGAATCACCAAGATGGTGAGTCAATGGTTAAGAAGCTAAATGATTTAGGTATTATTCCAGGTATAAAGGTCGATAAAGGCCTAAATCCACTTCCTGGAGGAGGAGATGTAGAAACTTTTTGCTCTGGCTTAGATGGGTTAGTTGAAAGGGCAGCAAAATATTATGAACAAGGTGCCAGATTTGCAAAGTGGAGAGCAGTTCTGCAAATTACAAATGATGGTTGTCCTTCAAAACTATCAATTCAAGAGAATGCCTGGGGATTAGCAAGGTATGCAAGATCAGTTCAAGAATCAGGGTTGGTACCAATTATTGAACCTGAAATTTTAATGGACGGCGACCATACTATTGAAAAAACTGCTGAAGTTCAAGAAGAAGTAATAAAGCAAGTTTATATTGCCTGTCAAGCAAATGGAGTTTTTCTAGAAGGTACTCTATTAAAACCTTCTATGACTGTTAATGGAGCAGATTGTCCAACAAAAGCTGATCCTATGAAAGTTGCTGAAATGACAATCAGAACCATGGAAAGATGCGTCCCTGCATCTGTTCCTGGAATAGTTTTCTTATCAGGAGGGTTAAGCGAAGAAGCTGCTTCTGTTTATCTAAATAATATGAACACTCTTTACAGGAAAGCTTTAT
Source organism: uncultured Synechococcaceae cyanobacterium (assembly GCA_902572395.1). Classification (GTDB taxonomy): domain Bacteria; phylum Cyanobacteriota; class Cyanobacteriia; order PCC-6307; family Cyanobiaceae; genus Prochlorococcus_A. The sequence continues at coordinate 11,843 of CACGFX010000013.1, read as the reverse complement.
GGAATGTTTCATTCTCCTATGGAAGAGCATTACAGCACTCATGCTTAAAGGCCTGGAAAGGAAGCGACATTCAAGGAGGTCAAAAAGCATTAATAGCAAGGGCTCAAGCAAACTCTGAAGCTTCAAAAGGTGCCTATGTAGCAGGATCTCAACCTTCATCTGATGAACAATTGTTTGTAGCAGGCTACACTTACTAACTAAAAAATTCTAAAAATATACTCTGGGTCATAAAATTAGTTTCTTTAATTTAGTATTTTGTATATCTAAAGACGTGACATTTGATACCTCTTTATACTAAACTCTCGGAAACATATGCTTTTTATAGCATTTAACTTATTTTAATTATGGCCCTCGTTCCACTAAGACTACTTTTAGATCACGCTGCTGAGAATGGTTACGGTATTCCAGCTTTCAATGTTAATAACCTTGAGCAAGTTCAAGCAATCATGGAAGCAGCATATGAAACTGATAGTCCTGTAATCCTCCAAGCTTCAAGAGGGGCAAGAAATTATGCAGGAGAAATTTTCTTACGTCATCTTATACTTGCCGCTACAGAAACATATCCTAATATTCCAGTAGTAATGCACCAAGACCATGGTAATGAGCCATCAACATGCTATTCAGCAGCAATAAATGGTTTCACATCAGTAATGATGGATGGTTCTTTAGAAGCAGATGCAAAAACACCGGCTAGTTACGAATATAATGTCGGAGTTACTAAAAAAGTAGTCGATTTTGCTCATTCAGTTGGAGTTAGTGTTGAAGGAGAGTTGGGTTGCTTAGGTTCATTAGAAACAGGAAAAGGTGAGGCAGAAGATGGACATGGATTCGAAGGTGAACTTTCTACAGACATGCTTTTGACTGATCCTGATGAAGCTGCAGATTTTGTTGCCAAAACAAAAGTTGATGCATTAGCAATTGCTATAGGTACAAGTCATGGTGCATATAAATTCACAAGGAAGCCTACAGGAGAAGTTCTTGCAATAAGCAGAATTGCTGAAATCCATAAAGCACTTCCAAATACGCATCTTGTAATGCATGGATCTAGTTCTGTGCCTCAGGAATGGTTGGATATCATTAACAAATATGGTGGTGAAATCCCTCAAACTTATGGTGTTCCTGTTGAAGAAATACAAGAGGGAATAAGAAATGGAGTCAGGAAAGTCAACATTGATACCGATAACAGACTTGCTTTCACTGCCGCGGTTAGAGAGGCAGCATTTGCTGATAAGGCAAACTTCGACCCAAGACATTTCAACAAGCCTGCTAGAAAATACATGAAGCAAGTTTGTCTTGATAGATACAAGCAGTTCTGGTGCGAAGGTCAAGCAAGTAAGATCAAACAAAACAGCACTAATTATTTTGCTGATCTTTACGCAAAAGGTGATTTGGATCCAAAAGTAAAAGCTACTGTTTAATTTCTTCCCAAATTAAATAAAAAAAGGCGTCCAAAATTGGGGGTCTTTTTTTATTTCAATATTAATGATTTTAATGTAAAGAGACCATCAGTCCCACCAATTGTCTCGTCGCATGCTCGCTCTGGATGAGGCATTAAACCTAGAACATTTCCCTTATTATTAGTTATGCCTGCGATATCGAATGAGGATCCATTGGGATTATTTTTATATCTCAAAGCGATCAATTCATTATCTACAAGTTTCTTTAAAGTATCAGAATCACAATGATATCTTCCTTCCCCATGCGCTATTGGCAATTTAATTGTTTGTTTTACATCTACATTATTAAACCAACCTCCTTTTGAAGAAACGATGTCCAGTTCAACGTCATCACAGATAAAATTAAGATTTTTATTTGCAACAAGAGCGCCAGGCAAAAATCCTGATTCTGTCAAAATTTGAAACCCATTACAAATTCCTAAGACTCTTTTTCCGCTTTTAACAAACTCATCCAAGGCATTTATTAATGGAGAGAATCTCGCAATTGCTCCGCATCTTAAATAATCACCATAGCTAAATCCTCCGGGTAAAACTATTGCATCTACATCACTTAAATCTGAAGACTCATGCCACAAGTATTTTGTTCTTATGTCTAAACAACCTTCCAATGCCCATGAGACATCACGATCACAATTAGAACCAGGGAAGACAACAACTCCTACGGTAAAATTATCCATCTTATAATTTTTCTAGTGAGTACTCATAATCTTCAATAACAGTATTTGCGAATAACCTATCACACAATAAATCAATTTTTCCTCTTACTTCGTTTTCACCATTACCTTCTATTTTTACCTCAATCATTTTTCCTATACGTAATGATTTTATTCCCTCGGCTCCAAGTTTTATAGAGGCAGATTTGGTAGCTTCCCCTGCTGGATCTAAAACTGAGGGTCTTAGTCTTACAAAAACTTTTACAGCAAATTGGTCCAATTAAAAAATAATTTCTACTAGAAGATTAGTTTAAATTTTAATAAAAAGTACTATTGATTAATAAACAAATATTTTTACCTTAAGGTTTTCTGAGTTATTAGATGCTTATGTAGCCTCTACCAAAACATACTAAGCAAGTTCTTCTTGAATTTTCATGTGTTTTAAAATTTCCTGCCCCTCCACATTTTGAACATTTTATTTTATCAATTGATGTAACTTCGTCAGAGATTATTTGTTTTAAAGCAATTTTTGGATTTTCCATCTTGGGCTGTCTACTGTTTAAGTATCCCGGCAGCTAACTATAATGTCAAATTGCTATTTTTGGTTCACTTAAAATCTTAAATTTCTCTTTAATTTTTTTATTGAAAGTTTTTATAGATTTTTCATCAAAGGAAATTATTACTAATTCAAGCCCAGCATTATCATTTGGTCTCCAACAATTGTCTGGAGCTTCTTCAAACCAAGTATTAATTTTCTTTCCAACAATTTGTATTTGTAAAGGTAATGATTTGTTTGGTATCCAAATACGCCCTTTTATTCGAAGAATGTTTAATTCATCCAAGATTTTTGACATCTCCTTTTCAAAGTCATTTTTTTCAAGGAAATAATTTAATTTAATTGAATCTGATACAAGTTCAACATGATTATGGTCATGTTCTTCAGTTAAAAACTCTTTATAAGTCTCTTTTTTAAAATTAAAATCAAATAGATAGTTCAAATCAATTTTGCCATTATTGGATTTAAGGACTGGTGTAGATGATTTTAGACTTCCTTGAATTTTATGTTTTACAACGTCAAACTGATCATCATTTAAGATATCTGATCTAGAGACTAAAACGATATCAGAAACTTCTAGTTGCTCCTCAAAAAGTTCATCTATAGTAGCGTTGTGATCAATTTTATCTGTTTCATTATATTGTTTTGTTATTTTATTTAAATCATTAATTGGTGAACCATTAAGCATTGATTCTCCATTAACGATCCCAACAACAACATCAAGGTAAATGGAAGACCTAATCTCAGGCCAGTTAAGTGCTTGAATTAAGGGAATTGGCAGTGCCAAACCACTTGTTTCGATAATTATTGATTCGATAGGAGGATTAAATTCTAGGAGAGCTTTTATTGATGGAACAAAATCATCTTGAACAGTACAACATAAACATCCATTGTTTAATTCGATTACGCAGTCGTCTTCAGATTCATCACATTTATCACAACTTTTAATCAAATCACCGTCAATTCCAATATCACCAAATTCATTAATTATTAAACCAAATTTTTTATTACTCTCTTTTAATAAATATCTTAGAAAAGTTGTTTTACCTGAACCAAGAAATCCTGAAACAACTATAACTGGTATTTTTTTTTTCATTTTTTATGATTAACAACCTAAGCTATATTCTGTACTCTCTCCTGTAGAACTATTTGTGCCATTAGCAATCGAACATAATTGTTTTTGTTGTGTACGACTAAGAACTGCATCAGTAAAATCTGCACCATCTATTTTTGCTCCTTCAAAATTACTCTCCATTAATAAAGCATTTGTAAAATTAACATCCGAAAGATCTGCATCTGTAAAATCTGTTGCATAAGCTAGTGCATCTCTTAAATTGGCTCCATTAAACTTTGAATTTTGCAATTTACTATTATTGAACACCGCCCCTTCTAAATTACTTTCACTAAAATTAAACCCATTCAAATCAAACTTAACGTATTCGTTACCGCTTAAATCTTGACCATGCATATCTGGCTCTAAATTAAGGTCTTGCTGGTTTCTAATCTCAGGAGGTCGTTTAGCCCATGCAGAATTTACAGAATTAAAAAATAAAATCCCAACGAACAACAAAGTAATTAATGCATTCTTTAGTGAGGGGAAAACAATTGATTTAATCATAATAAGACTGTATTTTAGAACTTAAGTATTTAAAGTTTGTAAGAGTATCTTAAAGGAAAATATATGGCAATGTCACTAAAGGTTATTGTTCCTCCTCATCCATTAATAAAACATTGGCTTTCAATATTGCGAGAAAAAAATACTCCAGATATTTTGTACTCAACAGGATATGAGCAATTAGGGAAATGGCTTACATATGAAGCATTACGTAATTGGCTGCCATATAAAAAAGAAATAGTAAATACTGATAATGGGGACACAGATGGATTCTTTATTAATACTGATTATCCAATAAAAGTGCTCGCAATGTTGCCCGAAGGGTTATCTCTTTGGTTTGGATCTAAAGAAGTAATTCCTAATTCAACCCTCTCATTAGGAGAACTTCCTAAAACTATTGAATCAAATGAAGGAGTTATATTTTATTCAGAACAAATAACGACAAAATCAACCACCTTAGAAACTTTAATTAAATTAAAGGAATTAGGTGTTGATTCAAATAGGATTCTTTTAATAACTGCTATTTGCTCAAATAAAGGATTAAATGAAATTGCGAAATTATTCCCGAATCAGGTAATTTACACTTCTTGCATAGATGAGGAAGACGAAAAAACACCATTATTGGTACCCGGTATTGGGAATCCTTTATCGCGTTTAAGTACTATATTTCAAGATAAGAACTAATATAGAATATAGGAGTAAATATTTTACCAATGTCTGAATTCAGAGATTCGTCTTCAAATAATCTTTTATCATTAATAAGTGGTGCTTTTATTGGAGCAGCAGGTCTAGCATGGTGGTTAATATCCGAAGCAGACAAAAGAAAAGAGGAAAAAAAACAAAAAGCAATGATGTATTCCTCCAGAATTCAAGACGGCTCAGAAGCGATTGATTCAAATGAAAATATAAATGAAGTTGAAGGAGAGAATCTGGAGAAGAAAGTTGAGCAACTTAATTCTGCAATTGCTGATGTGAGGAAGCAACTTGAAGAGTTGGGGCAATAGAATAAAAAAGGTTCTCAAATAATATGAATAAACTCAGATCATCTGCAATAACCCAAGGTGTGCAAAGATCACCTAACAGATCGATGTTAAGAGCTGTTGGATTTAATGATGAAGATTTTAATAAACCTATTATTGGAGTTGCAAATGGATACAGCACCATAACACCATGCAATATAGGTTTAAATAAGTTAGCTCTAAAAGCTGAAGAGTCTATAAAAAGATCAGGTGGGATGCCTCAGATGTTTGGGACTATAACAGTAAGTGATGGGATTTCTATGGGAACAGAGGGCATGAAATATTCCCTAGTTTCAAGAGAAGTTATTGCTGATTCAATTGAAACAGCATGCAATGCTCAGAGTATGGATGGAGTACTTGCTATAGGTGGATGTGATAAAAATATGCCGGGCGCCATGATTGCGATTGCAAGAATGAATATTCCCTCAATTTTCATTTATGGAGGGACAATAAAGCCTGGGAAATTGCATGGAGAAGATCTTACTGTTGTTAGTGCATTTGAAGCTGTTGGACAATTAACATCAGGCAAAATTAATGAAGAAAGGCTAATCCAAGTTGAGAAAAATTGTATTCCTGGTGCTGGTAGCTGTGGAGGAATGTTTACAGCTAATACTATGTCTGCGGTTATTGAAGTATTAGGGTTAAGTCTTCCTCACAGTTCCACTATGGCTGCTGAAGATCTTGAAAAAGAACTAAGTGCAGATAAAAGTGCTGAGATATTAGTCTCTGCAATAGAAAAAGATATAAGACCTCTAGACCTAATGACCAAGAAAGCATTTGAAAATGCAATATCAGTAATTATGGCAATTGGCGGATCAACAAATGCGGTATTGCACATCTTAGCTATAGCGAATACTGCAGGAATAGGTATCAACATTAATGATTTTGAGAGAATCAGACAAAAAGTACCCGTTATTTGTGACCTTAAACCGAGTGGTAAATATGTGACCGTGGATCTTCATAAGGCAGGTGGGATTCCACAAGTAATGAAAATACTTTTGAATGCAGGATTAATTCATGGCGATTGCAAAAACATTGAAGGAAAAACCATCTCAGAATACTTACAAAATATTCCAGATAAGCCTCCAACAAATCAAAATGTCATAAGAGACATAGATGACCCTCTTTATAAAAAAGGACATCTAGCGATATTAAAAGGTAACTTAGCGAGCGAAGGTTCTGTAGCCAAAATTAGCGGAGTAAAAAACCCTGTATTAACAGGTCCCGCAAAGATTTTTGAAAGTGAAGAGGATTGTTTAAAATCGATATTAAATAACGATATCAAAGCTGGTGATGTTGTTGTTATTAGAAACGAAGGTCCTGTAGGAGGACCAGGTATGAGAGAGATGTTAGCTCCAACATCTGCAATTGTTGGTCAAGGGCTAGGAGAGAAGGTGGCTTTAATTACCGATGGCAGATTTAGCGGCGGTACCTATGGTCTTGTTGTGGGTCACATAGCTCCAGAGGCTGCTGTAGGAGGAAATATTGCTCTGATAAAACAAGGTGATTTAATTACAGTAGATGCTGTAAAACAACTAATTGAAGTTGATTTATCTGACGAAGAATTAGAAAAAAGAAAAAAAGATTGGGTAAAACCTATTCAAAAATACAAAAGAGGAATTCTTTCAAAATATTCGAGAATCGTAAGCACATCAAGTTTAGGGGCTGTTACTGATTTATAAATCAGCTCAAATTTTTTTTCTTAATCAATAAAACTTTTTATCCTATTTGCTAAATTTTCTAATCTAGCGCTGTATTTTGGTGAATTGCATTTTTTCCCATTATTGCTATCCATCCATAATGTTTTAACTCCACACCATAATATTGGTTCATCAGGGAAGTTAAGCTTAGAGATTACTAAAACCAACTCTTTATTTGATTTAAAAAGTTCTAATTCAAGATCATAAATTTCTAATCTTTTACCTTCTTTATCTCTACATAAGATATTAACTGTTAAATCAATATCTTCATCTTCGAATTCGTATTCACCATTTATTTTTACGACAGAATGCACAAAAGGTTTATTTGTTAAATCTGCTGACTTAGCGATTAAGCTCTCTATATTTTTAGGTGGATTTTCAAATAACACTTATTGATTTAATTAAAACTTTTATTGAACCCTGTTTAAACTCATTATTAAGTAATCCATCATCACCGAACTTAGAGTGTAGTAGTTGCAATCTTTTAATTTTAGATGGCTTGAATTTAAATGGAAAACGTACTTTATTAGCTCTTACTGAAGGTTTTAACTCACTAAAAGGAATTTGAACATTTGTTGTCCCGAATTTTTTTGTTGGAAATGATTTAATCCATCTAAGTCCACCAGGAATAAATTCGGTTAGTCCTAGTAGATCATCTTCACAAGCAACAGCAAATTTAAAAGTTCTTCCTTGTCCATCAATATTTAATTCAAAGGATGAATACTCAGATACATTTAAAGAAGGTTTATATATAGAAGATCTACAACTAACAAATCCTCCTGCTTTCTCGACAATATTACCCTTTAATATCAAACCCGAATTTGAGGTTTCACAAAAAGCTGAACTTGATCCGCCCATAACAGTATCATTTAATGTTTTCCAACCATCGAACTCCTTTTTCTGGAATAAAAATTTTTTCTTACTCATTAAATAATTTAAATTATTAATAGACTTTAACTAAATTTCTAATTCTTTTGCTGATTCCTGATCACAAAATATTGAAATTTGGTTAATAGATTTTATTAATTTTGATGGTGTTCTATCTGGCGGCTCTTTTTCATCTAATAACCTTTCAAGAGCAATTCTTTTAGAAGCTCCACTAACTAAAAATACTATCTTTGAAGAAGCTGAAAGAACCTTTGGAGTTAATGAAATTCTTTTTAAACCTTTACCTTCATTAAAAATCACAAAATCATCTACATTATTATTTTTTTGATAAGGGAATAGTGAGGCTGTATGACCATCATCTCCAAGACCTAATAATGTTAAATCAAAAGTTGGAGGGTTTGATACGCATTTTTCAAATAATTTAGAAATAAATTGATTTTTAGTAGTTTCATCATCAGCGTTTAAATCATTGAAAATTTCATAAAAATAAGCTTTAGATCCAAAATTAGTTAGCAAAGAATTTCTCAACATTAACGAGTTACTTAATTCTGAATTTGGATCAACACATCTTTCATCTCCTAAAAAGACATCAACCATATCCCATTGAAGATCATTATTAGATAAGAGATGATACACAGATTTAGGAGTTGAACCTCCACTTACACAAAATTTGAATCTATCTTTCTTTTTTAAAGTATGAATAATATGGCTTTGAATAAACTTAAAAACCGCTGTTGATAGTTCTAACTTGTCTTTGTATATATTTAAGGTGTATCCATTTTTGACCTTTTCAATCATTTCATCCATTCAGTATGAAAACTACCTTCCCTATCAATTCTTTCATATGTATGAGAGCCAAAACAGTCTCTCATTGCCTGCACAAGATTCTGAGGAAGTCTATTGGTTCTATAACTATTCAAATAATCTAAAGTACTGGATAAACATGGGACTGGTATACCTGCCTTTGTGGATAGAGAAACTACCTTAGCTAAGTTATCTAATCTTGTTGCAATTTCATTATTAAACCAATCATCAAAAATTAAATTTTTTAGATCAGGATCTTTGTTATAAGCATCTTGAATTTTACTTAATAATTTTGATCTAATTATGCAACCACCTTTCCATATTTGTGCAATTGACGGCATATTCAAACCATAGTTATATACTGCAGATGCCTCTCTTAAAATATCCATACCTTGGGAATAGCTAGCAATTGTGGCAAGGACTACAGCATCAAATAAAGGTTTCATTCCATCTGATACATTTCCTAAATCAAAATCCTCTATCTCTTTAGATGGAATAGTTTTTTCAATCTCACTACGTTGCTCTTTTAAAGAACTCATTACTCTTGCATTTAAAGATGCATAAATAGTTGGGACTGATACCCCCAGTTCTAGAGCACTCACAACAGTCCATAAACCTGTACCTTTCTGGCCAGCTTTATCTAATATTTTTTCCACGACATCATCTCCAGTTATATCATCTTTTGTATTTAGACAAATCTCTGTTATCTCAACAAGATAAGAAGCTAATTCATCAGTATTATTCCAAATACCAAATACCTCTGACATCTGCTCTCCATTCATACCTTTGACTCTCTTCATAAGGTCATAAGCTTCTGCAAGTATTTGTTCAATTCCATATTCAATTCCGTTATGAACAGTTTTTACAAAATGACCTGAGCCGCCTGGGCCAACATATGCAACACATGGTCCGTCTTCAACTTTGGCAGCCATTTTTGTTAGTAAGCTCTCTATTGCATCATATGAAGCCTTAGTACCACCGGGCATCATGCTTGGACCCTCTAGAGCTCCTTTGGCACCCCCAGAGACTCCCATTCCGATGTATCCAAAACTTTTACTTTCAAGAGTATTCACCCTTCTTTCTGTATCTTTAAATTGAGAGTTACCGCCATCTATTAATAAATCTCCTTCCTCGAGATATCCAGAAATATTATCAATGACAGCATCTGTTGCTGGCCCAGCTTTAACCATCATAAGAATTCTTCTAGGTCTCTCTAACTTATTAACAAATTCCTGAAGAGTTTCAGCTCCTTCTATATTCTTCCCAAGGCCTCGACCCTGTAAGAATTCTTCAGTTTTTGAGTAAGTTCTATTAAAAACTACACTAGAAAATCCATTTCTCTCTGCGTTAAGAACTAAATTTTCGCCCATAACACCAAGACCTACTAAACCAAAATGTGCCTTGGACATAAAAAATTAAAAAACTCAATAAATACAGTGTGCATGCAACTAAACAAAATTGCTCAAAAAAAATACTTATGTCAGCGAAAAATGATCGAAAAAATTTAAATAACAGTTCCGTTTGCAATAGTTGCATTTTTAACAACTACAACAATTCCATTTCTTATGTAGAAGCCTAATTCTGGCTTATCTGCTTCTTCTACTCGATCTTTATTAATGATCACGACATTATCGCCAATTCTTGTATTCTTATCAAGGATTGCTCTTTTTACAGTAGTCCCTTCACCTACTCCAAGAGGCGTTCCGCCTCCTTTTCTTAATTCAATCCTCTCTTCAGGCGATTCAAAGAAATCTGCCCCCATAACAAGAGTATCCTCAAGAACCGAGTCACTTTCAATCCTGCTTCTAACACCTAAAACGCAGTGTAAAATGCTGCATGACTTCAAGATTGTACCTTCACAAACAATTGAATCAGTGATTTGAGCATCTACAAGTTTAGAAGGGGGTAAAAATCTAGGTCTAGTATAAATTGGAAATTTCTCATCATAAAAACTAAATGGAGGTTTTGGTTGCTCAGTCAATGCAAGGTTTGACTCAAAGAATGCTCCAATTGTGCCTATATCTTCCCAATAATCATCGAATACATAACTTTTAAGAGTATCGCCTCTATTGAGGGCTTCTGGAATTATATCCTTACCAAAATCCGTATAATTAGGAAATTTATTTAGAAGATCGAAGAGAGTATTTCTGCTAAAAACGTAAATCCCCATAGAGGCTAGATATGGTTTTTCGGCAGCTGACTCCTCACTTAATCCAAATTTTGAAGTATCTACTGCCATAGCCTTCAACTTCTCTCCAGTGGGCTTTTCACTAAATTCTTTTATATTTCCTACATCATCTGTTCTCATTAGGCCAAAACCCTCCGCTTGAGCTTCATCAACAGGCAAAGCTGCAACAGTTAAGTCAGCACCATTATCTCTATGATGTTGAACAAATAAACTGTAGTCCATTCTGTAGAGTTGATCACCTGACAATATTAAATATTCATCAACATCCCATTCTTGAAATAACCATTGGTATTTTCTTACAGCATCAGCAGTACCTTCAAACCACTTCGGACTATCAGGAGTCTGTTGTGCAGCTAAAACCTCCACAAACCCTTGGCCGAAAGGGCCATTTAAATTATAGGTTCTTCCTATATGTCTATTTAGAGATGCACTATTGAACTGAGTCAATACGTACATTTTTTCAATGCCTGAATTTATACAATTACTAATCGGAATATCTATCAAACGATACTTACCTGCCAATGGCACAGCAGGTTTAGCCCTCATTTTTGTTAGAGGGTAAAGTCTAGAACCTTTTCCTCCTCCGAGGATTATGGCCAACACACGCTTCATTCAATCTAATGGAGGTAGATATACAACTATTTAAAGTAACTGATTATGGGCATATTTAGAAATACAAATGGTCAGTTTACAAAGGTATTTCGATAAATCACTGGAAAAACTTAATATAAATCGAAAAAAGTTAATTATTTTTATCCTCTTCTACCAAAGAAAACAATTTTTCAACGATTTTCAGAGAAACTTGTCTTTCTTCTCTTGATTGAGGACTTCTCAACTGGGTTACCGGCGTATGAAGTATTTTATTAATTATTCCTTTAGTCAGAGCTTCAACAACTTTTCTTTCTCTAGCCGAAAAATCTGGTCCCATTCTGCTGAGTGCTTTTTGCAATTCCTCCTTTCTAA
>CACGFX010000012.1 GCA_902572395.1 uncultured Synechococcaceae cyanobacterium | reverse complement strand
GATATTGAATTAAGCAATTGGATAGTAACAAACTAATTTTAAAACCAGGATTAGAGGGTATCCCAGTTACTAATTCATCTATATGTGATATTGACGGCAACAAAGGTAAATTATTGTACAGAGGATATTCCATTGAGGAACTATCCAAAAAAAGCAGTTTTTTAGAAACCGCTTACCTATTGATTTGGGGTGAATTGCCCACAGCTATTCAACTAAGAGATTTCGAACAAGAAGTTCAGATGCATCGAAGGTTAAGTTTTAGAGTCAGAGATATGATGAAATGTTTCCCTGCAACTGGTCATCCTATGGATGCTCTTCAATCTAGTGCAGCTTCTTTGGGACTCTTCTATTCGCGTAGAGCAATAGATGATCCTAATTACATTTACAACGCAGTCATAAGACTAATAGCAAAAATACCCACAATGATTGCAGCGTTCCAACTTATTAGAAAAGGACAAGACCCAATTCAACCTAGAGATGATCTAACTTACTCATCAAATTTTCTTTACATGTTGACTGAAAAAGAACAAGATCCTATAGCCGCAAAAGTTTTTGATAGATGCTTAATTCTACATGCCGAACATAGTTTAAACGCAAGTACATTTAGCGCTAGAGTGACTGCAAGTACTCTTACAGATCCATATGCTGTCATCGCCTCTGCAGTAGGAACCTTAGCTGGCCCATTACATGGAGGAGCAAACGAGGATGTGATTGCGATGTTAGAAGAGATTAAAACCCCAGAAAATGCTGGGTCTTTTTTAGATAATGCAATAAAAAATAAAAGTAAGATAATGGGCTTTGGCCACAGAGAATATAAAGTCAAAGATCCCAGAGCAATAATTCTTCAAAAACTTGCAGAAGAACTTTTTATTAGATTTGGAGCAGATGAAATGTATGAAGTTGCTAAATCACTTGAGGCAGAGGCAATACCAAGACTTGGACCTAAGGGTATATTCCCTAACGTAGATTTTTATTCTGGCCTTGTTTATAGAAAACTTGGTATTCCTCGTGATTTATTTACTCCAATTTTTGCCATATCTAGAGTGGCTGGTTGGTTAGCGCATTGGAGAGAGCAACTTGGAGCAAATAGAATTTTCAGACCATCGCAAATCTATACAGGTTCAGCACCAAGAGATTGGATTAGCCTAGAAAACAGAGAATAATATTTGCAGCTTTTCATAAAAAACACACATATTGTTTGTGAAGAGTTAATCTATTAAGTAAATAACATAAAAATTTTGGAATACGGATTAGATCTCGAATATAGTTTTAATGAATTCTTAAAAGGTTTTGGCCTTTCCAGCGAAATCGCTCATATAATATGGCTCCCTCTTCCTATGCTTTTGGTTTTGGTAGCGGCAGTTGTTGGCGTTTTAGTAACAGTTTGGCTTGAAAGAAAAATATCTGCTGCTGCTCAACAAAGAATAGGTCCAGAATATGCTGGAGCGCTCGGCGTCCTCCAACCAATTGCAGATGGTCTTAAGTTACTTGTCAAAGAAGATATTATTCCTGCCAAAGCCGATGGGATACTCTTCACTGCAGGACCTATATTAGTTCTTGTCCCAGTGATTCTGTCCTGGCTAATTGTTCCTTTTGGACAAAACCTTTTAATAAGTAACGTTGGCATTGGAATTTTCCTATGGATCGCTTTAAGCAGTATTCAGCCAATTGGCCTTCTTATGAGCGGATACGCATCAAATAATAAGTATTCTTTATTAGGAGGTTTAAGAGCAGCGGCTCAATCAATAAGTTATGAAATTCCTTTAGCTTTATCTGTACTCGCTATCGTACTAATGACAAATTCTCTAAGTACTGTTGACATTGTCAACCAACAAAGTGGTGCTGGAATCCTAAGTTGGAATATATGGAGACAACCAGTTGGTTTTATAGTCTTTTGGATTTGTGCTCTTGCAGAATGTGAGAGACTTCCGTTTGACTTACCCGAAGCTGAAGAAGAATTAGTTGCGGGATATCAAACTGAATATGCAGGGATGAAATTCGCATTGTTCTACCTGGGTAGTTACATTAATTTAATTCTTTCCGCTTTATTAGTATCAATACTTTATTTGGGAGGTTGGGGTTTTCCTATTCCAGTTGAATTAATAGCTAAGTTCCTTAATTTACCTATTAACGCACCCTTTATTCAGGTTTTCACTGCATCAATAGGAATTGTAATGACTGTACTGAAAGCATATCTTTTAGTTTTTATTGCAATATTATTACGTTGGACAACTCCTAGAGTAAGAATTGATCAACTCTTAGATCTAGGATGGAAGTTTCTTCTGCCAATTTCTCTTGCTAATCTTTTGATAACAGCGGGATTAAAACTTGCTTTTCCGCAATTCTTTGGTGGTTAAATTTAAGTAAAAATACTTAAATTTAAAATTATTCCACTAAAATAAAATAACTAAGTAAATTTTTCGAAATGAACAATTTCCTTCAACAAATAAATAGCTATATCAAAGAAGCATTTAATGCTGGCAAATATTTATACAATGGTATATCAGTAACTTTTGATCATCTTCGAAGAAGACCAGTTACTGTTCAATATCCATATGAAAAATTAATACCTTCTGAAAGATATAGAGGAAGGATACATTATGAATTTGATAAATGTATTGCTTGTGAAGTTTGTGTGAGAGTATGTCCCATAAATCTCCCAGTAGTTGATTGGGTAATGAATAAAGAAACCAAAAAAAAGGAACTTAGAAATTATTCAATAGATTTCGGAGTTTGTATTTTTTGCGGAAATTGTGTTGAATATTGCCCAACTAATTGTCTGTCAATGACCGAAGAATATGAACTAGCTACTTTTGACAGACACAATTTAAATTTCGATAATGTCGCACTTGGCAGACTACCCACAAATGTTACAACAGATCCTTCAGTTAAACCTCTAAGAGAACTTGCCTATCTTCCTAAAGGTGTCATGGACCCTCATGAAATCCCAGCTTCAGATGCAAGAGTTGGTAAATTACCGGAAGAAGTTTATGATTGGATGAGGCCTGAATCCAATGAAAACAAAGATAAAGTTTCTAATCCAAACAATTAATTCAGATTAATTTATGTCCATTGCCATAACAACACAATTTATTTGTTTTACAGTTTTATCTTTAGTTGTCATTATTGGAGCAATTGGTGTTGTGTTGCTCGAAAGTATTGTTTATTCAGCATTTCTGCTTGGTGGAGTTTTCATGAGTGTTGCAGGATTATATCTTCTATTAAATGCAAGTTTTGTTGCTGCAGCTCAAGTTTTAGTTTATGTGGGTGCAGTGAATGTATTAATAATTTTTGCAATAATGCTAGTCAATAAAAAAGAAGATTTAAAGCCTATTAATGACATTAAATCGAGAAGAGTTATATCAACATCGATATGTTTAACCCTTCTAAGCCTCTTAATAAGAGTTGACTTGACCAATGTATGGAGCTTATCAAGTCCTCAAAACTCTATTGGAGAAGAATCAACTATTAGGATTGGTGAACATCTTTTTAGTGATTATTTACTCCCATTTGAAGTAGCTTCAGTCTTACTTTTAATGGCAATGATTGGGGCTATTGTTTTAGCTAGAAGAGATGTAATGAGTAAAGATATTTCGACAGGACTACCTGTTGATCAAGAGTTAATTGAAAAATCATCAGAACCATTACTTACAAATAAAAATTAACCTTTTGTATTTCTTATTATGAATTTAGAATCAATTCCTCTTCAAGCTTTTTTAATAGTTTCTTCAGCACTATTTTGCATTGGTATTTGGGGATTATTAAATAGCAGAAATGCAGTCAGAGTTCTTATGAGCATTGAATTAATGCTCAATGCGGTAAATATAAACTTGATGGCGTTTTCTTCCTATATTGATAATAATTTAATTCAGGGACAAGTTTTTACAATTTTTGTGATTACTGTTGCTGCCGCAGAAGCAGCCGTTGGATTAGCTATATTGTTATCTCTTTATAGGAATAGGGTGACTGTCGATATGGAAAGTTTTAATTTATTAAAATGGTAAAAGCATTAAATGAAACTTTCATTAGTGCTTATTGTATATCGTTCAGATAGTTCTATAGCTCAAGAGGCTTCAAAATTCTGTGAAGAAATTCTTAAAGCAAAAAATATCAAATCAAACAGGATTGAAAGTAATTTTCATAAAGATGAAATTGAAAAATATTTTTCTAATTCAGAATCACAACCAAATATTGGCATAGTTCTTGGTGGAGATGGAACCTTCCTGAAATGTGCAAATGCATTAGCTGATTATGATATTCCTTTATTGAGTATTAATATTGGAGGTAATTTGGGGTTTCTTACTCAAGAGAAAGAATTTTTATTTGACAAATCTTTTATTGAAATCCTTGAAAACGAAGAATATTTAATTGACTTTCGTAATAGATTAAATTGTAATGTTTGTATTGAGGGGACAAGTTCTGAGAAAGGAATCATAAAAAGCTATAACGCCTTAAATGATTTTTATTTTAAATCCGTTGAAGAAGATATTTCTCCGACAAACCAAATACAAATTGTAATAGATAATGAGAAGGTAAATGAATATAAAGGTGATGGATTAATTGTATCTACAACCACTGGTTCAACAGCCTACTCAATGGCTGCAGGAGGTCCAATAGTACATCCTAGTATAGATGGAATGATTATTAACCCTATATGCCCAATGAGTTTGGCTAGTAGACCAATCGTCATACCTAATACAAGTAAGGTAATCATTAAGCCAGTAAAAAAAAGTAAAGGAGAAATTAAATTATGGACTGACGGTTCAAAATGTATGACCATTAAGAAAAATTATTATTGTGAGATCAAGAAAGGGAAATCACCCTGCAAAATAATTAAGTTTAAAAAAAGCACAAGTTATTACAATACCTTAATAAAAAAACTAGATTGGAAAGGCGATTTGTCTCCAAAAAATTTCAAAAATTAAATGGCCTTTGAGATAGAAAGAAGATTTCTTATAAAAAATGATAATTGGAAAGAATTCATAAATAAAAAAGTTTATATTGAACAAGGATATTTTTCCAAAAGTATAGATGGTTGGATTATTAGGGTAAGGCTTATAGGCAAAAACTCTAAAATTACACTTAAAAAACATATCAAGAGCTTTACCAACTTTGAATTTGAATACTCCATTCCACGAAGCGATGCTGAAATAATAATGTCAAATCTTTCAAATACAATTAAAAAAGATAGATTCTTTCTAAAAATTGAAAAAAAATCTTGGATTATAGATTGCTTTAAAGAAAATAATTATCCACTTGAAATTGCAGAAATTGAACTTTCTAATGAAGAGGAAGATTTATCTCTTCCATCTTTCATTTCAAAAGAAATTACTGGGCTGACCCATTACTCCAATTTCAGTCTCGCTAACAATCCCTTTTCACAGTGGAAAGAAGACTAGTTAACAACTTTCAAAAGTACCTAGTCAAAGGAACCACTTATCCTTTATATTTTCTTTGTATTTAAGTAAAGTATTTTTTTATTTCTTCAGATGTATGGTCTTTACGACAAAGAAGGTATATTGAGATTTGTTGATTCAGACAAAGATGCTTGTATTGCATATGCTGAACTCTTTGAATTAGGATCTACAAATTATTGTCTGATGGATTTGGATAATGATACAAAAAAAGTTAAGAGTAATACTAATCTTGATCAGAGTCAGGGAGTGTACAACAATTAAATCCATCTCTACAAATCTTGCCGTTGTCCATTGCCCAATTCAAAAGTGCTACTCTGTTTTTTGAACCAGTTTTTGTAAACATATTACTTACATGATTATCAACAGTTCTTTTACTAATTGTTAATTTTACCGCAATTTCTTGATTTGTAAGCCCATCAGCTACGAGATCAATGATTTCCATCTCTCTTGCTGAGAGACCCATCATATCAATGTTGTTTACTTCTTCTTCAACCATTTGCATTTAAACAGTTCCTTTTTTATATTAATTAAGTTTAGCAATCTCAGTACACTTGTTAACTAACTAGGAAACAAAGCAATTGAAATCAAAACTTCAGCAGACTTTAGAAAAAAATTCTAAAGTAATAACGGCAGAATTAATGCCGCCAAGGGGTGGAAGCCCCATAAGATCTCTTAAGATAGCACAACTTTTGAAAGATAAGGTACATGCTGTTAACATTACCGATGGAAGTAGAGCTGTAATGAAAATGTGCAGCTTGGCAATGTCCAAACTATTACTGGAAAATGGGATAGAACCAGTAATGCAAATTTCTTGCAGAGATCGTAATAAAATTGCTTTACAATCAGACATTCTGGGAGCAAATGCTTTAGGAATTACAAACATCTTATGCATTACCGGTGATTCAGTAAAAGCTGGGGATCAACAAGATGCCAAGGCCGTACATGAGTTTGAGTCTGTTAGATTGCTTAAACAAATTCAGGCTTTCAATAAAGGAATTGATCCTACTCTAGGAGAACTTCCCGATAAAAAAACATTTATTTTTGCAGGTGCTGCTGCTGATCCAAATTCTGGAAATAAAAGAAGTCTAGAAAATAGAATGAGAAAGAAAAAAGATGCTGGAGTTGGATTCATACAAACTCAAATGGTTATGGAAAAAGAAAATTTGATAGAGTTTTGCGAAAAGATTAGTAAGCCTCTTGAAATTCCTGTTATTGCAGGTGTATTCCTATTAAAGTCTTACAAAAACGCTCTCTTTATAAACAAATACGTTCCAGGTGCCAAGATCCCTGAAAACATCTTAAATCGCCTTAAAGATGCCAAAGATCCATTACAAGAAGGCATTAAAATTGCAGCGGAACAAGCTAATGATTTTATGAATATCGCAAATGGTGTTCATCTAATGGCCGTAAAAGCAGAGCATTTAATTCCTGAGATTCTTAAAAAGGCGGATATTAATCTGGGATATTAATCAGATCAAGATTCAATTCTGCCATTGCCTTCTGTTGTGGAGATGGCTCAGTGGTATCAGATATTCTAGAATCTGTTATCAACCAATCCAAAGATGCATCCTTCAAATCAAAGTGATCTCCATTTTTGTCCACACAGTAACGGCCAAATACTAATTTATCGACCAGTTGCACACCATTACCGATGCTGGAATAATCAAAAATAATTGAATTATCAATTTTTGCACCTTCGCAAATATAACAACTTGGGCCAATCATGGAAGGGCCAATAATAGTTGCTCCATCCTCGATTCTAGTCATGCCTCCTATATAAACCGGCCCGGTAATATTAACCTTTTCCCAGTTAGCCGCTACATTTAAGCCAGTAAAAACTCCAGATTTTATTTCCTTACCCGGTATTTGCACTTGTCTTACCTTACCTTGTAATACATTTCTAATAGCACTCCAATAATCAGGAACTTTTCCAATATCTACCCATTCAAAATCCATTGGTAATGCAAAAAATGGTAAATCCATTTCAACAAGTTTAGGAAAAAGATCAGCTCCAATATCAAATTTCTCAGCTGAAGGTATGTAATTAAAAATTTCGGGTTCGAAAAGATAAATTCCTGTATTTATGGAGTCACTTAAAGCTTGATCAACTGATGGTTTTTCCTGAAAAGCCTTTATTCGACCATTTTCATCTGAAACTACAACACCGTAACTTGATACTTGATCTTTAGTTACCTTCTTTGTTATCAAGCTAGCAATAGCTCCTTTCTGCTTATGTTTTTTAACAGCTTGAGTTAAATCTAAATCAACTAAAGCATCACCACATAAAACAACAAAAGTTTCATCAAAGAAATTTTGAAAATCCTGAATATTTTTTAATCCTCCTGCGGATCCCAAAGCATCACCTATTAATTCTCCATCTTCAATTCTTCCCTCAAAACTATAAGCAATTTCCACTCCAAATCTTTGTCCATCCCTAAAATAATTTTCAATTTCTTCAGCCAGATGAGAAACATTTACCATTATTTCCTTAAAATTATGTTCTCTTAAAAGTTCCAAAAGAAACTCCATAACAGGTTTTTGCAAAATCGGAATCATTGGTTTAGGAATAACGTGCGTAATAGGCTGAACACGTGTGCCTTTGCCTGCAGCAAGTATCATTGCCTTCATAAATTCAAAACCATTTTTTAAATTATACGTTATTACAATAAAACTTCTAAGCAGCCGAGGAAGAGGCATTAGTTACCTCAAGATTTTCTATAGGCAATTGAGCTAAGCCACCATCAGGTATTATTCTTTTAATTTGAATTGGGCCATATAAAGAATTAATTTGTTTAATTTCAATTTTGTTTTCAGATGATAAAAATAACAAAGCCCAAAAAACTCCCAAACGGTCTTTATCTAAATCATTTTTTACAACTGTTTGCCATTTTTTGACTAAATATTCAAAATCTGTCCATTGTAATGCTTTTTCCCATCCTTCAATAAATTTCCCTAATGCTCTAGTGGTTTCTGGAAGTTTCTCGCGATGCGCTAATGACTTTACTTGAGAAATTAAAGCCCTATCAGAATATTTTTTATTTCTTTTTCTCTTCATGAGCAGAAGATCTTGAGTTTCTATAACTTCTGCTATGGACTCTAACTGACTTACAAGTTCTCCCAATGTTGTTGTACGCTTAAGAATTGGTTGTGCAATTGATCTTCTCCTTAAATATTTTTCAGGATATTTCGGAATATCAAATTCTTTATCAATCCAATCTTGATCATCCAAATCAAATTCATCTTCATATTCGGAAGAATTATCTTTGAAAACATCAGCTTCCAAAACCTCAGCTTTAAGATTAACTAGTACGGAAGCCGCAAAAAATACTTCGCTGGTCTCAGCTAAATCCTTCTGATATGAGATTTGACTATTTAAAGATTGATTAAAAGTATGTGAGTATTCCTCTAAAAAACTATCAATTACACTAATTACATCAATATCCCATGGATCAAGCTCACCTTTACCTGCGGCGTCTTGAAGGAACTTAATCAACAATCTAGGGCCTAATTGTTGCCTATCAATAGGATTCAAATAAGATATTTTAAGAAAGATAAAATCTACTCACAAGATATCTTTTAATTTATTTAATGCCAAACAATATTGAATTAATTTAAAAAATTATATTGTTGGAGCTTTTATGATGTCATTTGTTTTAGTTCCTGAAAAAATATTTGTTTTCACAGCACCTTTAACTGCAGTTAAATCTCGATCGACCAAATTATTGATAGATGCAATGTAACTTTCAGTAATTAATCTTGGATATAAACCTATTCCAATAATCGGTAAAAGTAAACAAGCAATAATATAAACTTCCCTTGGCTCTGCATCTATAAGTTTTCGTTCTTCGATTAATTTAGGATTTTCTTTACCAAAGAAAATTTCTCTTAACATTGACAGTAGATAAATAGGAGTAAGTATTACACCGATCGCCGCTAAAGAGGCCATCACTACCCTAAAGGGTAGTGTATACACTTCATCAGTAACAAATCCTGTAAATACCATCAATTCGGAAACAAATCCACTCATACCAGGTAAAGCCAGGGAAGCTAGGGAGCAAGCAGTCCATAGGGCAAACATGATTCTCATTTTTTGTCCTACACCACTCATTTCATCAAGTTTAAGAGTCTTTGTTCGGTCATAGGTAGCACCAACAAGAAAAAATAAACTTGCACCAATTAATCCATGACTAACCATTTGCAGCATAGCTCCACTTGTTCCAAGGGTACTAAAACTCCCTATTCCAATAAGAACGAAACCCATATGACTTATCGAACTGTATGCAATTTTTCTTTTTAAATTTCTTTGAGCAAAAGAAGTTAATGCAGCATAAATTATATTGACTACCCCTAGAACTATTAATAATGGGGCAAATTGAGCATGAGCAACGGGTAATAGTTGTGCATTAAACCTTAAAAGAGCATATCCTCCCATCTTTAATAAAATTCCTGCTAAAAGCATATGAACTGGAGCTGTAGCCTCTCCATGAGCATCTGGAAGCCAAGTATGAAGCGGTACTATTGGAAGTTTCACACCAAATGCAATTAAAAGCCCTACGTAACATAATATTTGGAATTTTTGACTAAAATCTTGAGCTGCCAAGTGAGAAAACTCAAAGTTAGGAATTTCTGTACCATAAAAACCCATCGCTAAGGCTGCAAGAAGAATGAAAATAGAACTGCCAGCTGTATAAATAATGAATTTTGTTGCTGCATATTGTCGATTTTTGCCACCCCATATAGCCAGCAATAAATAAACGGGAATTAACTCAAGTTCCCAAGTTAGAAAGAATAAAAGCATATCTTGAACGGCAAACACAGCGATTTGCCCACCATCCATAACCAATATTAAAAAGAAAAATAACTTTGGTTTGAACTTGACTGGCCATGCAGCAAGAACTGCTAAAGCAGTTATAAAACTAGTTAATAATATTAAAGGCATAGACATGCCATCAGCGCCGACAGACCAAGTAAGACCTAAATCAGGGAGCCAACTAATTTTTTCTTTAAGTTGAACATTTTCATTACTTATATCAAAGCCATTTATATATGAACCTACAGTTATTAAAAAAGTAATTAATGCAATAGACAATGCAAACCATCTAACCTCTTTACCATCCCCTTTATCTGGGAAAAAAGGTATCACAAATGCACTACCAATTGGGAATAAAATTGAAGCAGATAACCAAGGAAAATTAGACAATCCAGCTCCCAAAGTTCCCAACATTTGTGTAGCACAATGTGTATAAAAATAAGTACTCAATTTAATAAGAAATTTATCTTAAGTAAAGTCTAGAAATTTTCTGTATTTTTTCATCCCAATGGACAGTGAAGACACACAATTGTAATTAAGAAACTTGAGGAGACTGAAAACCAAATAAAGCAACTAGTAAAATGACACCTCCAAAAACAATAAGAGCATAAAATTGAGCTCTACCAGTCTCCAAATATTTTAAACCTTCTCCACTACCTAAAGTTACAAGTCCAGTAAGATTTACAACGCCATCAACAACCTTAGAATCAACCTCTAAAACTTCCTTAGCAAGTTTTCTACTACCCTTTACAAAAAGTTTTTCATTAATATCATCTAGGTACCATTTATTGGATAAAAAACGATTGATGCTAGGAAACTTAGCGGCAAATAAAACTGATAAATTAATTTTTTTCACAAAATATGCCTGATAAGCAATAATGATTCCAGCTGATGCAATAAGTACTGACGCAAGTGCTAAAGGCAAAAATTCTTTTAATTCGAAGGCTTTTGCAGCATTCTCAGCTTCTTCAGGATCTAGTAAATTTGCAATATTGCTATCCCATGGAAGCCCCATAAAACCGATAATTACGGACGGTACAGCTAGAAATACCAGAGGAAATGTCATTGACCAGGGTGACTCATGAATAGAGCCATGTTCTTCATGCTCTTTTTCATTTTCATCATCTAAGTTTGTTTTAGAGGCTATTAGAAGCTCTTTTTGCAGTTCTTTATTCTCCCCTCTGAAATCTCCTTCAAATGTCAAGAAATAAAGCCTAAACATATAAAAAGCAGTCATACCCGCTGTTAGAAGTCCTACAAACCAAAAAGCTGGAAATGATATAAAAGCATTTCCGAGTATCTCGTCTTTACTCCAAAAACCTGCCAATGGGGGAATTCCACTAATTGCTACACAACCTATTAAAAATGTTGTTGCTGTGTATGGCATTTTTTTTCGTAAACCGCCCATCAATCTCATATCTTGAGCTAATACAGGCTGATGGCCAACTACTTCTTCCATAGCATGTATTACTGAACCAGATCCCAAAAATAGCATTGCTTTAAAGCATGCATGAGTTACTAAATGAAAAATTCCCGCTACTGGTGCTCCACAACCCATTGCAAGCATCATATAACCAAGTTGAGAAACTGTGCTATACGCTAAACCTTTTTTTAAATCCATTTGGGTCAAAGCTATAGAGGCCCCTAAAAAACAAGTAATGGTTCCAACTAAAGCGATAATGAACTGAATAGAGGGGAATATTGAATACAAAGGTTGAAGTCTTGCTACGAGAAATATTCCTGCTGCAACCATTGTTGCAGCATGGATAAGTGCAGATATAGGTGTTGGGCCTTCCATCGCATCAGGCAACCATACATGAAGAGGAAATTGAGCTGATTTTGCCATTGGTCCTAAAAAAACTAAAAAACAAAGTAGTAAAGCAGCCCAAATGGGTATCGAATTGTCAGCTATTGATTGAGAAATTCCAGTGGATATATCATTAAAATCAAAACTATTTGTTGCCCAAAATAGACCAAGAATTCCTAGTAATAATCCAAAGTCTCCCACTCTATTAACAACAAATGCTTTTTGTGCAGCGTGTGCAGCGCCATCCCTGTCGTACCAAAAACCAACCAATAAATAGGAACACATCCCAACTAATTCCCAAAAAACATAAATTTCCAATAAATTCGGACTAACTATTAATCCCATCATTGAACTACTGAATAATGCTAAATATGTAAAAAATCTGACATAACCTTTGTCATGCGCCATATAACCATGAGAGTAAATCATTACCAGCAAAGTTATTGTAGTTACTAGCGCAAGCATTACACTCCCCAAAGGATCAAGGACAAACCCCATTGGAATTGTGAAATCCCCAGCATTGGCCCATACAAATAATTTTTCTACTGATTGATAACCATTAACTTGTTCAATTAAAGCTTTATAGCTTATTACTGCAGAAATCCCAACGAAAGAAATTAGACCTACAGAAACAATTTCCCTTGAATTATTAATTTTCTTGTTGATGCTTATTAGTCCTAAGCCAGAAAGCACTGCTCCAATAAGTGGGAAAACAGGAATTAACCAGGCAATTTCTGAAGCTTGTGGCATATTTTAAAGAATTTGTATTTTGATTTTAAACTGTCAATTGAAAAATTCAGACAAAAATGATGAATTAAATGTTTTAACAGCAATATTTATATACTGATGAGACCACCAAAGTACGCCTATCGCAATCAATATACCAAATTGAGATAACCTAAAAAATTCTTTAATCTTAAATTCTTGCCTCCCCTCAAGTATTGCCAAGAAGGGGATTATGGAAGTACTTTTTTTAAAATTTTCAAATTCTTCTCCAAATCTATTTGCTAATCTTTTATCGCCATGCCAAATTGCAAAAAGATGATGCAAAACTAAGCCAATAGAAGTTACTAATGTAAATGATGTACCAATCCATAAAGTATGAGCAAAACACCAAATTATCTGACCGAATGCTTGTGGATGTCTTGTGATTCGCATTATCCCAGTTCCATAGATTCGTACTTTAGGTTTTAAAACCGAAGGAATTTCTAGCAAATTGTAAGTAGCGGGATATAAAAATAAAAAACTTATTGCAGTTAAGAACCAAACGATCATAAAAACAAAATTATTGCCCTGTAAATTCCATAATCGGATTCCGTCATATCTATGAGCCAAAAAATAACTAATCAAGATAATTGCAGATGGCAAACTTAAAAAAACAAAACATAACCGCCATAATCTAGGACCCATAATAGATTCTGCTTTGATTCTTAAAGCAGCTCCCCCACTATGAATCACCGCAAAAATCAAAATCAAAAGTAAGATAATTAGAGAAGTTTTATGAGTCTCCATATATTTAGATTGTTCAAATAATTTTTGTTCTTAACAAGAATGCTCCTAAGCATTAGAATTATAAGAAATTGTAGGCATAATAGATGCCAGAATTACCATTTACACTGGATCAATTAAGAATACTAAAAGCTATAGCAGCTCAAGGAAGTTTTAAAAAAGCTGCAGATATTTTATATGTAACCCAACCTGCCGTAAGTTTACAAATACAAAATTTAGAAAAACAACTCGAAATCACAATTTTCGACAGAGGTGGAAGGAAGGCTCTATTGACTGAAGCAGGTAGACTATTACTTGAATATTGTGAACGAATTTTGAATCAATGCGAAGAAGCTTGCAAAGCTATTGAAGATTTAAATAGCTTAAAAGGTGGAACTCTTGTCATTGGAGCAAGCCAAACAACGGGCACCTATTTAATGCCAAGGATGATAGGACTATTCAGACAAAAATACCCTGATGTATCCGTTCAGCTTCAAGTTCATAGTACTAGGAGAACTGGTTGGAGTGTAGCTAATGGACAAATTGACTTAGCAATTATTGGCGGACAATTACCTGGAGATTTGGAAAATTTACTACAAGTAATTCCATATGCCACTGATGAATTGGCATTAGTTTTACCCTCTAAACATCCACTTTCGACCAAAAAAGAGCTTCTAAAAGAAGACTTATACAAATTAAATTTTGTGACATTAGATTCACAATCTACAACAAGAAAAGTTGTTGACAAACTTCTCCAAGATTCTGGGCTTGATATTCAAAGATTAAAAATTGAGATGGAGCTTAACTCTCTTGAAGCAATCAAGAATGCAGTTCAATCAGGTTTAGGAGCTTCCTTTTTGCCTGTTGTTTCGATTGAAAGAGAATTATCTGCTGGATCAATCCACAAAGCATTTGTTGCTGATTTAGAAGTTAAAAGAGAACTTAAATTAATTACTAATCCGTCAAGATATACATCAAGAGCATCGGAAGTATTTAAGAAAAATATCCTTCCACAATTTGCTAGTCTGGAAAGCCCTTTGAGAAATATATAATTTTGATCAAAACTGAATTGCTTCTTTGTTAATACCTACTCCGCCATCTTCAGCTTGTCCATCACCTTTTATTATAAATTTATTTTCATTTACATCAGTCTGATAAACGCACTTAACTATTGGCTTATCTCTTATTGAACCAATATAAGCAAAAGTATTCATCCTCTGCTTACATTCTCTTACATCTTCATTACTAATTGCGCCCTGTTTTTGTAAAACTGTCCAATTCTCTCTTCTAATCACACACCCTGGCTGAAGAGCTGGTTGCGTTACAAAACTTGTAGATGGATTCAAAGTCGTATACATTTCAACATCAATTACAAAAGCACTAGCTCCCCATTGTCTACAAAATTCAGGGTCTGGAACAGCCATATCTAATTGTTGTTGACTTGCTATATTTCCCTGCCCGCCATCAGTTGTACTGGTAATAGCGCTCCCAATACCAACTCCTAAAATTAGAACTCCAGCAAGTACAGCAATGGTTCCTGTACTAAAGTTGATCTTTTGATCAGAAGAAGCAGGCAATCTATTGTTTCTTTGACCATATGAATCAACGTCCCTTGGATTTGGAGGATAATAACTTCTATTGGAGCCTCTCCTTGGCCTTCTATTTGAGGATGATCTATTCACAGCACTTCATTTGTCTTTGGTAAACCCATTGAATAATTCATTACTCTACAATTAGGGTTATAACTTAGCTGACCATTTTGAAGCAAAAATTTTATTAAACATTCGATTTCTGATCCTATTTTTCGAAGTTCATAATCATCTAAATCCTTTCCTGCTCTCTCTTTTATTAATTCATTGAATTTTTCATTTATCTTATTCATAGAATCTTCGTTCCAAATAAATTCGTTATCGGGATCTAAATCAAGAGTTAATCTATTGGGATGAAACTTTAATTCCTCGTCTACCACTTCTGCAGTAAAAATCCTTACATGTCTAGTAGTCGATTTTAAAAGCATTTTTTCCATAATTTTGCGAAATAATCAACGAAAAAAACTATTATGTCCTAACTTTAATGTAGCTTATTAGTAAGTGTTAATTTATTTCTTGATTTAATAATGCGTGTTGTAATTGCTGGTGCTGGTTTAGCAGGTTTATCCTGTGCTAAATATTTAGTTGATAATGGACACATCCCGATTGTACTCGAAGCTAGAGATGTTTTAGGTGGGAAAGTTGCCGCATGGAAAGACGAAGATGGAGATTGGTATGAAACCGGGTTGCATATATTTTTTGGAGCCTACCCTAATATGTTGCAACTTTTTAAGGAATTAGATATTGAAGATAGACTCCAATGGAAAAGTCATTCAATGATTTTTAATCAGCCATCGGAGCCTGGAACTTACAGTAGATTCGACTTTCCCGATATACCTGCTCCCGTTAATGGAGTTTCAGCAATACTTAGCAATAATGATATGCTTTCATGGAATGAAAAGATTCTATTTGGATTGGGTTTAGTGCCTGCAATGTTGAGGGGCCAAAAATACCTAGATAAATGTGATACAAAATCATGGACAGATTGGCTAAAAGAGCACAATATACCGGAAAGAGTTAATGATGAAGTTTTTATAGCAATGAGTAAAGCTCTTAATTTCATTGGGCCGGATGAAATATCTTCTACAGTTTTATTAACAGCATTAAACAGATTTTTACAAGAAAAAAATGGTTCTAAAATGGCATTCCTTGACGGAGCCCCTCCAGAAAGGCTTTGCCAGCCAATGGTTGATTATATAACTGCTCGTGGTGGAGAAGTTCACATGAATAGTCCATTAAGGCAAATCAACCTTAATGAGGACAGCACTGTTAAAAGTTTTACTATTGCCTCTTTGGATAAAAACGAAAAGAAAGAGTTAACGGCTGATGCTTATGTGAGTGCAATGCCAGTTGATCTCTTTAAATTAATGATCCCTAAACAATGGAAAGGGTTAGATGCTTTTACTAAATTAGATGGTTTAAATGGTGTGCCAGTCATTAATATACATTTATGGTTTGACAAAAAATTAACCGATATCGACCATCTACTATTTAGCAGATCACCACTTCTCAGTGTTTACGCAGATATGAGTATTGCATGTAAAGAATACGAAGATCCAAATAGATCAATGCTTGAATTAGTTTTCGCACCAGCAAAAGATTGGATTAATAGAAGCGATCAAGACATCGTCGATGCAACGATGGAAGAGTTGAAGAAATTATTCCCAACACATTTCATGGGTGATGATAAGACAAAATTAAGAAAATATAAAGTTGTTAAAACTCCAAGATCTGTATATAAGGCAGTTCCTGGATGTCAAGAGTTCAGACCTAGTCAAAAATCCCCCATAAGAAACTTTTTCTTAGCTGGTGATTATACAATGCAAAAATACTTAGCATCTATGGAAGGTGCTGTTTTAAGTGGTAAATTATGCGCAGAATCAATAAATAAAGAATATTCCAAAACCCCTCAAAATGTTTCTTAATAACATTTACAAACCCTTAAATTTAGCTAAAACTTTTTGAAAAATTCAATTTCTCAACTAGACAAAGCATATGAGATATGCCGAAAAGAAACTCAACAATGGGCTAAAACCTTTTACTTGGGAACTCTTCTATTACCTCAAAAAAAGAGAAAAGCTATTTGGGCTATTTATGTATGGTGTAGAAGAACAGATGAAATAATGGATAGCGCAGAAGCCTCAACTAAATCGCAAGATGAGCTTTCAGATAATCTAGATGAATGGGAAGAAAATACTAAAAATGTATTTAAAGGGAATATTAAATCTGAATTAGACTCAGTTCTTTTAGATACGATCGAGAAATATCCACAAAGTATTCAACCTTATCTGGACATGATAGATGGCCAGAGAATGGATCTGAATAAATTTAGATACAAAGATTTTGATGAATTAAAACTCTATTGTTATAGAGTCGCAGGGACTGTTGGCTTAATGACTCAAAATGTGATGGGGATTGATAGCGCGTATACATCAGCCCCATGGAGTGCTAAGCCTGACCCCTCCGAAGCAGCTATCGCTCTTGGAATTGCAAATCAATTAACAAATATCTTGCGGGATGTAGGAGAAGATAGACAGAGAGGAAGAATTTATCTCCCACAAGCGGATATTAAAAAATTTAATTATTCTGAGGAAGAACTTTTACAAGGAAAAATAAATAAGCAGTGGAAATCACTGATGAACTTTCAATTAAAAAGGGCCCGTGAATGGTTCGAAAAGTCTGAAGATGGTATTAAGTGGCTATCTTCTGATGCAAGATGGCCAGTATGGACGTCTTTACGTCTTTACAGAGGAATATTAGATTCTATTGAAAGACTAGATTATGATGTTTTTAACAATAGAGCTTTTGTAAAAAATTCAGTCAAAGCTCTTGAGATCCCTATATCTTTTTTGATTTCCCGAATTAAATAACTAAGCAGGAGTCTTCTGATTAGCCAACAAATCTTTTAATTTGGATAATTCTCCAGCCCATCTTGGGTCAGGAGCTTCCAAGTTAGGAGCTTCACTATGAACAATTTTCTTAAAGTCTTTCCTCTTCTTATTCTTGTTGAATTTTCCACTATTTCTTTTGTTTGAAGAAGAATCTTTTTTTTCTGATAGCTCTACTCTTAATTTAGAACCATTAAATTCAAACCCGTTTAACTTTTGAATTAATAAATTAGCATTATCTTCATTATTTGTTGTCGCAAAACCGAACCCCCTGCATTCCTTAGTTTCCTTATCTAGAACTGCTTTAAACCTAATCGAATCAGAAACTGACTTTAAAAGTGTATCGAACTCTTTTGGATTGAATCCTTGTGGTAAATTGCCAATGTAAATGCGAATGCTCATAAATTTTTAAAAATGATTTTGAAGTCTGAACTTCTAAACAAAACTAAGCTATGTGTATTTAATCACATTTTGGCGCATTTTGTTCAATCCATTGCTTTGCTTTATAAATAGCTTCATCAAAATTATTCATTCTCTTATACGCAAGTTCCTTAGAAAGATAATGTAAAAGCTCTCCTAATAAAGGCCCATCCTTTATTTTAAAAATTTTTTTTATTACATCACCATTAAGTAAGTTTGCAGGATGAAATAATTTATCATCATTATCACGCCATCTATTAAGCCAATCTAATCGTAAATTTTGAGGTAAATAAAAAATAAAAGATGGAAGAAACAACTCTAATTCTCTATGTAATGCAAATCTATCTGATTCAGTAAATTGAGCGATATTTTTTTGCTCCAACAAAAAGTGCCATTTTCGTAGTAACTTAGTTTTTTCAATTTCAGCTTTGCAAAATTTAAGTTTCTCTAAAGATACAACATCTAAAATTTGAGCAATAAAAAATGATGGTAAAAATTTTTCTTTTTCATTCTGATTCAGTTCTGCATAATTAATTTTCTCTAAATCCAAAAAAAAAGAATCTTCAGATAAATTATCAGTACCAAATATATTTAATTTTTTTATCAACAATACTGCATCAAGAGCATTTGCTCCATTTACTATTCTTTGTATTTCATAATTAATCCTCTCTTTAGCAACAAGATATAGTTTCCCTTTATTTTTTTTTATAAAAGTAATTAAATTAAAATCAATTTTAAAATTCAATTCTGAAACAAATCGGAAACATCTTAATATTCGTAAAGGATCATCTAGTAAATTGTTTTCAGAATGAGTTCTAAGTAAAGAAATCTCTAGATCTTTGAGACCATTAAATGGATCAAACAAACACTTCTTATCAAATAAAAAAGCAATTGAATTAATTGAAAAGTCTCGAGAATATAAATCTCCTTCTATTGTAGTTGTGACCTGATTAGCAATATCAATATAAATATTATTAAGAATAATTCTTACTACTTCTCTGTTTTTATCTAAAATTATAAGTTTTGATCCAATATTTTCTGCAATCTTTTTACCAATTTCAATTGCATTTAAAGGTACCACAATATCAAGATCTACCTTTTCAGGTTCTCTTCCCAAAATAATATCTCTTATGTAACCACCAACCAAATATGATCCTTTAGGTAAAAAACCTAATACTAAATCCAAATTATGAAATTTTATGCATGTTTCTAATTCATCAATTATTAGTGTATGATCTGTGTAAATTCTACTTTTCATTTTGTATATTAATTATGTGCATTTGCATCAACTGTAAATGGGTTGATAGATGTATCACATATCATGATGTTGAAAATAATCATGGTGTTGATCATATTTGTGATCTACCTGATTTTAAACCAAAAAAACCATTCATTCATGTAAATATATTTAAAGATAAAAATGGTGATTATAAAACTGATTGGGATGTTCAGAATTGTGAAAGTTTTGAAAATGAATTTGGTAAATGGTCAAAGTGTAATCCAGGTATGGAATTACCTGTTTAAAGGTAATAGATGACAAATAAACTCAAGCAAAGAGAAAATTACCCTACATTAGTGATTCATAGCACGGACAATTCTTTTGGCTTTGGGTATAGAAAAAACAATAACCGTGAATCTGATAAATTATTTATCAAAAAATTTGATAACGACCTTTGCAACAACTTAATTAACGATTTTAACAAATTCATTTCCAGAAAAAATTTACAAAAAATAAATAAGTTATCTGTCAGCATAGGGCCAGCAAATTTTAATGCTTCACGACTAATTGTAGTTTTAGCAAGAACTATCTCACAACAAATAAATTGTCCTCTAGACAGATTTAGTTCATTTGAAATAATGGCAAAAAGAATTGCATCAAAACATAATATCTTTAAAAACAAAAAATCATTCTGGATTTACAAAAAATTAAAACGTAAGGGTTTTATTGCAGGTAAATATGAAATTTTTAATAACGAAAAAAACTCTTCAAATTTGATCATTCGAGAAACAGTTTTACCAAAAGTAGTCAAAGAACTTGAGATTCAGGAACTTTCTTTTGAGGCTACTTATGATGATAAAGAAGATTTGAAAGAACTATTAGATTTGTCAAATAAAAATTTATTAAAATCAAATATGGATTCCTGGAAAAAAGTTTTGCCTCTTTACCCTATTTCTCCAATTAACTAAATATTCATCCAATCAAATTATTAATTTTATCTTGAAGCTGCATTGTTACAGAATTCAGATCGTCTCTTGATGAACTTTGTGGAGGTTGAACAGGTTTTCCCACTTTAATAACTATTTTTGAAAACATTGGGATAAAGAATTTAAATCTTATTAGTCTATGGGAATTAACTATTGCAACAGGCAATAACAATTTTTGATTTTTAAAGGCTAATAATGCTGCTCCTTGTTTAGGCTTATTGACTCGACCATTTTTTTGACGAGTGCCATCAATAAAAATTCCAATGCAATTATCATTTGATAATTTTTTACATGCTGTTTTAATTGTATTTTTATCCACAATTCCTCTTTTTACAGGATAAGCCCCACAAGCCTTGATAATAAATCCTAGAAAAGGAATTTTAAAAAGCTCTGCCTTAGCCATAAAAGATATATTGCGTCCAAGGGCATGGCCTAACAAAGGAGGATCAAGTAAAGAACCATGATTAGAAACCATGATAAAGGAATCTTTTTGCGGAATATTGTCTCTACCTTTTAAATGACCTTTAAATACTAATTTATAAATTGGAAATACAAAAAGCTTGCTAACTAATTCATAGATTAATTTTTGAATAGTATGACTTACCATACAAATTAATAGGATATTTGATCAGAAGATGAAACTTGAGAAATTTTTACATCTTTAAGATGTCTTTTTACTAAACCGCTTAGTACGTTTGAAGGGCCAATTTCAACAATATGAAGATCACTATCTTTTGCCATTAAATCCATAGTTTCTCGCCACCTCACTCCATTACACATTTGCTTTTCTAATTTAATTTTCAGCTCGTTTGGATCCCTGCAAAGTGAAGGTTCATAATTACTTATGACAGGGAAAGAGGGTTTTTTAAAATTAATCTGTTTTAAATATTCCGAAAATTTTGATGAAGGTTCGTTCATAAATGGCGAATGAAATGCACCTGAAACATTTAATTTCAAGAATCTTTTACAAGAAATTTCTTTCGATAAATTATCTAATGCTTCAGTAGATCCTGATAAGACAACTTGGGAAGAGCTATTATCATTTGCAATGACAATATCATCAATCTTTTGCACTAATAAATCAAGTTGATTTCTATCAAAACCAATTACTGCTGCCATAGATCCTTTCCCAGCATTTACCATTAATTGAGACCTCTCTTTTATTAGAGAAACACAATCTTCGAATGAAAAAACATCCGCACAATATAGTGCAGTGATTTCTCCTAAACTATGCCCAGCAACATAAGTTGGTTTAAATCCATTTTCCTTTAATGCATCTAATAAAATTGATTCAACTAAAAAAAGACAAATTTGTGTATTTCTTGTGTTATTTAGATCAATAAGAGGATTTGTTGGTTCAGTATCTAACTCACAAATTTCAAATAAATTCCTCTCAAATATTTCAGATGCATAACTAAACCTCTCTTTAGTGTTAGGCAAAGTTTCAATTTGTTTTGCCATTCCAATTTTTTGTGAACCCTGTCCAGGGAATACCCATGCAACTGTCATAATGCTCCTTTTTTTTTAACCCCATTTAATTAGGGCTGCGCCCCAACTTAACCCAGCCCCAAAACCACTTGTAGCAATAATATCATTTTGTTTAATTCTATTATTTCTAATTGCCTCATCCATCACTAGTGGAATTGTTGCTGCTGAAGTATTACCATATTTTTCTAAATTACTAAGAATTTTTTCTCCAGGAATTTTTAATCTATCTCCTACAGAATCTAGTATCCTTTGATTAGCTTGATGCAATACAAGCCAATCAACTTCACTAGAAGTATAATTCATTTTTTTGAACAACTTTTCAAGAATTATCGGAACTTCTCTAACTGCAAATTTATACACTTCCTGACCATTCATCTGAATTGGCGAAAAAGCTCCACTTAAAAAATCAATATTATCAATTATTGAATCTTTATTATTTTTTGATGAGAGATTAAGAAAAGAACCTCTTTCTCCGTCAGTTCTCATATCAAAACCAATTAAATTATCACATTCATTAGTGGCTTCAATTGCTAATGCACCTGCACCATCTCCAAAGAGAATACAACTTCTTCTATCATTCCAGTCAACAAAGCTTGATAGTTGATCTGCTCCTATAACAATAGCCCTTTTAAAACTACCCCCTTTTAAAAATTGTGAGGCTGTAATTAAGGCAAATAAGAAACCACTACATGCTGCAGTTAAATCGAAAGCCACAGCATTAGCTGCCCCTAATTTAGCTTGAATGGATGGCGCTGATCCAAATAAATCATGCGGAGTAGAAGTTGCTAAAACAATCAAATCAATTGTTTTCATATCCCAATTAGCCATTTCTATAGCAGTTAGAGCTGCCTTATAGCCCATCTCAGTAACATTATCTCCTAAGCTAGATATTCTTCTCTCAGAAATGCCCGTTCTAGATTTTATCCATTCATTGCTTGTATCAACCTTTTGACTAATTTTTTGATTAGTCAGAATTTGATCAGGTACATAACTTCCGCTCCCCTTGAATGATACTCCAATCTGATTAAAATTTATTCCTTCCAAAAGAGTTTTTTAGTTACTTATATTAGTCAAACATAAATTTGACTCAATATGTTTTATGAATTTAAAACTTGAAGCTTTTGCAGTTTATTTAAATTGTCCATAACTCCATGATTCACTGCGGAGTGAGCCAAGCGAAGAGCACTAACTACTGATAAAGATTTGCTACTTCCATGACCAATAACGCAAATTCCATTTACCCCAAGTAATAATGCTCCTCCATGTTCAGCATGATCTAACCTTTTCTTAATTCTGAGAAGATTACTTTTTAAAAAAGCTGAACCAACTTTCCCCCTCCTTCCACGTGGCAGCTCAGATCTCAAAATATCTAATAAAACTCCTCCCACAGATTCAAGGAATTTCAATAATATATTTCCAGTAAATCCATCACAGACTACTACGTCGAAACTACCTGATAATACATCTCGCCCTTCACAATTACCTCCAAAATCAAAACTTTTTTCAGAAGATAATAATTCAAATGTTTTTAGGGATAAATCATTACCTTTGCATTCTTCTTCTCCAATATTTAAAAGGCCAATTCTCGGTTTTTTTACTTGTAAGACATCTTTTGCATAAATGTTACCTAGAAGTGCAAATTGATGCAGATAAGATGGCTTACAATCAGTATTCGCGCCAACATCTAAAACTAATACCGGGCGAGTTTGGTCCCTTGTTGGAAATAATGCTCCTATAGCTGGTCTATCAATCCCTTTCAATCGTCCAATTCGAAATATGGCAGAAGCCATCATGGCACCTGAATTACCAGCTGAGTAGACAGCTTCAGCTTTATTATTTCTCACTAAATCCATCGCAACGTTTATACTTGCATTTTTCCTTTTTCTAACTGCTGTAGCTTCTTCATTCATCCCAATAGGCTCTCCGCTATCAATTAATTCAAGACGATTATTATCAATTTCATTTTCTAATAATTCTAATAAACCAGTTTTTTCTGCTGCATCTTTAACTTTTTCAATTTTGCCGACAAACTTTATATTTATTGGGAATCTACTTATTGCCTCAAGGCAACCCTCAAGAATTGGACCAGGGGCATAATCTCCACCCATACCATCAACTGCGATCCAAATTCTTCTAGATTGAGATTCCTCCACTCTATCTAAAATATTATCGTTATTTTGTAACCTTTTTAAGGGATCAAAAACTAATGGCTGTAATGTATTTTTAGCTAATGAACTAGCATTTAAAACAACACTGCTGGCAGTATTTACAACAGATTCTGCGCTTGAAACTACATTGCCAGCAACATTACCAGCAACATTACTCGCCACATTACTAGCTGTACTCACAACAGAACCGGCACCAGAAACTACATTACCCGCCACATTACTAGCCGTTACTGCAGAACTAGCAGCAGTATCAACTATAGAAGTCACAGCCGAATTTCTTTTGTACCAAATAACTAATCTTCTAATAGCTCTGGGCTTGTTAATTTTTTGCGTTGTTTCTTTCCCCATTTATTTACCATCAAAAGGAGCAATATCGACAATCCGTTGAAAAAGATATCCTGTACCCCTTGCTGTCAATATTAATTCTGGATTGGCTGGATCAGCCTCCAGCTTGGATCTTAATCTTGATATATGAACATCGACAACTCTAGTATCTACATGTCTCTCAGGGGTATATCCCCAAACTTCTTTCAAAATCTCTCCTCTACTGAATGGCTCTCCTGACCTGCTTACCAAAAGCTCTAAGAGACTAAATTCCATACCAGTCAACCTAATTCTCTCATCACTTTTAAACACTTGTCTTCGATTTGTATCAATTTTTATATCCGTAACCAAAATTAATCCTGAATTAGGCATCCCAGGAATTTGCTCTTTGTCGATTCTTCTAAGAACGCACCTAATTCTAGCTTCTAACTCCTTTGGGCTAAATGGTTTTACTACATAATCATCAGCCCCTAATTCTAAACCTGTTATCCTATCTGCAACATCTCCTAATGCAGTTAACATAACAATTGGAACATCAGAATCTTTCCTTAACTCTTGACAAACTCCATAACCATCTAGCTTTGGCATCATGACGTCAAGCACTACTAAATCAGGTTCATAATCCTTAAATAACTTTAGTGCTTCTTTGCCATCACTTGCAGTTACAACTTTGTAGCCAATCATGGAGAGACGTGTTTCCAGAATTCTTCTAATACTTGCCTCGTCATCAGCAACAAGTATAGTTTCTTTAGTTTGACTAGATAGAGCCATTTGTTTCTATTAGCTAATCAGTAAGAGAATTTATTATTAACCTAATCTAACTTGTAGAGGGGCAATATCCCAAACATTCTAGTTCCAATACTTCATTCAGAGACTAAATGTCTAGCAAATTATCTACTTTTATTTGTCAGAATTGCGGATCTGAAACTTCTCAATATTTTGGTAGATGCCTGAATTGCAACTCATGGAATTCTATTGTTGAAGAAATTAAAAGTAAGAGATCTAAATATCAAGAAATAAAAAATATAAAAAAAAGTAAAAAATCTATATCGTTTAATGAGATTTCATCAAAAAAAATATCAAGATTTACAAGTGGTTTTAAAGAATTTGATCGAGTGCTTGGAGGTGGAATAGTACCAGGATCTGTTGTTTTACTAGGAGGAGAACCAGGTATAGGTAAAAGCACAATAGTTCTTCAATCAGCAGGCAAAATATCTCTAAATCAGAAAGTTTTATATATAACTGCAGAAGAATCTTTAGAACAAGTAAAAATTAGATGGGAAAGATTAAATCAAAAAAGTATTGATTTACAAATTTTTGCGGAAACTAATTTATCCCTAATTATTGAAGAGATCAAATGTGTAAATCCAAGTTTCGCAATCATTGATAGTATTCAAGCCATCCATAATCATGAGATGGAAAGTTCTCCAGGATCAGTCTCTCAAGTTAGAGCATGTTCATCTGAATTGCAAAATCTTGCCAAAGAAAATAATATTGCGTTTCTAATAATTGGTCATGTAACCAAAGATGGTGCTTTAGCTGGTCCGAAAACTCTAGAGCATTTAGTTGATACAGTAATTAACTTTGAAGGAGATAATATCTCCTCACATAGATTACTAAGAAGTATAAAAAATCGATTTGGATCGACCTTTGAAATCGGAATTTTTGAAATGCTTGAAGAGGGTTTACGAGAATTAAAAAACCCAAGTTCATTTTTTACAAATAAAGAAAATATTTCAGGTGTAACAACTACCATTACAAATGAAGGCACTCGACCATTAGCAGTTGATATACAAGCACTGGTAAATAAAACCTTCTACAGTAACCCAAGACGTACTACAACTGGAATAAGCATAAATAGATTGCATCAAATTCTAGCTGTTGTTGAAAAACACGTAGGGATCAAATTATCTGAATTTGATTGTTATGTAGCTACTGGTGGGGGTTTTGAGATTAATGATCCATCATCTGACTTAGGTGTAGCAATATCAATTTTATCAAGTTTAAAAAATATTCCTCCTTTGGCCAATTGCTCATTTATTGGGGAATTGGGTTTGAGCGGTCAGGTTAGAAAGTCGAATAACCTTCGAACAAAGATAGAAGAAGCTGTAAGACTAGGGATCAAAAATATCGTAGTGCCAAAAATAGAGGAGGAACTGAATAATAATTTTCAAAATTTAATAAATATCAAAGAGATATCGAATATTAAAGAAGCAGTTGAATATTCTTTATCAAAATAAAAATCAAAGGTACATATCAATTGAGCTTCTGCCTGAGTTTTTCAACCAATTCTCAATATCTAGATACCCACCTGGATATAGTCTCACTGCTTTAGACCAGACTTCAGCAGCTTTATCAAACCAAATATCTCTCTGATCTAAATCACCATTTTGCTCAGCATATCTTCCCCTTTTTTCATAAATTAAACCTATATTTTTCAAGCATGATGGCTGTTTGGGATTTTCTACTAATGCTTTTTCATAAGTTTCAATAGACAAATCCTCTTCACCATTACTCATATATATTATTGCCATATTTTTTAAAGTCTCACCTCTATCAATTTTATTTTCTTCAAGCAGTAAGCTCTCTTTGTAATACTCTAATGCTTCCGAATAATCCCCATTATTTTGTGCAGCTAAGCCATCTCTATAATAAATATATGCCTTTTTTTCTTTCTCAGCGATCGGCATTATTTTTACAATAGATTCAGCAATTACAGTAAAAGCTTTATCAATAAAATTGTCTCTGTTTTGATTACTAGGCACTGCTCAAAATTTAATAAAATTAATATAGTAATTTAAAAAATAACTATTTAAAAAGTCTATTACATTTATTATTATAATTAAGAATAAAGTCAAGCATTAATTTGCTTCTATTGTGAAAAATATGGAGAGCATTCAACTAAGCGTTACAGGAATGAAGTGTGGAGGTTGTGTTAGTACTGTTGAAAAAATATTGAATAATTCTGATGGTATTGAAAATGTTTCTGTTAACTTGCTTACTGAAAGTGCTTATTTTGAAATTACCCAGAAAAATATAGAAATAGAATCAGTTCTCGAAAATCTAAAAGAGAATGGTTTCCCATCAAAGATTTACATAAATGATTTTTCAAAAAAAATAAATAAAGCAGAATTAGAAAAAAAAAAGAAGTGGAATAATCAATGGAAAAAACTAACTTTTGCCCTATTACTTTTATTATTTTCAGGATTAGGTCACCTGGCAGAAGGAAGATATATAAATTTTCCAATATTAGGTAATATATTTTTTCACGCTTCATTAGCAACGTTAGCTCTATTATTTCCTGGGAGAGGAATAATTATTAATGGGTTAAAATCATTTATTAAGAACCATCCCGATATGGATTCTTTAGTAGCTCTTGGAGTAATTAGCGCATATACAACAAGTCTTCTATCCTTAATATTTCCTGCCACTGGTTTTCCTTGTTTTTTTAATGAGCCAGTTATGCTGTTAGGCTTCATACTGATTGGGCGTTACTTAGAAGAAAGAGCAAGATATCAGACTGGTTCATCCATTGGAGAATTATTAGATCTTCAACCTGAAATGGCAAATATCTACACAAAAGACAATCAAATAAAGTCAATAAGAGTGAACACTTTAAGACCTGATCAAGAGATTCAAGTTTTAGCGGGAGATAGAGTACCTGCTGACTGCATTGTGACCCGAGGTAATTCATATATTGATGTTTCACATATTACTGGAGAATCCAAACCTATAGAAGTAAAAGAAGGCGAAAATTTATCTAGTGGGTCTTTAAATCTTAATTCAACTCTTAGACTTAAAGTACAAAAGGTCGGAGGAGACTCTTCTCTTGCAAAACTAGTAAATCTTATTGAGTCTGTAAACGCAAGAAAACCTCGCATTCAAAGCATTGCTGATGAAATTGCAGGTAAATTTACTTACTTTGTACTTATTTTTGCTACTCTAACTTTCTTCTTTTGGTGGAAGGGGGCAAGAAACATATGGCCTGATTTATTAATTCACAATGATCAATTAATCACTCACTCAAGCCATACACTTCATAGTTCGCTTGGTAGTAATGCTGACAATTTCCTGAGTTTAGCAATTCAATTGTCAATTGCAGTTTTAGTGATAGCTTGTCCTTGTGCATTAGGTTTAGCCACGCCAACTGTAATCACTGTCGCATCAGGTAAAGCAGCAAAAAAAGGGGTTTTATTTAAAGGCGGGGATAAAATAGAGATGGCTTCAAAAATTAATCAAATTATTTTTGACAAGACAGGCACTTTAACAAAAGGTAAGCCTTTCATTGTTGATTACAAAAATAATGATGATCATTCATTTTTATTAAAAATAGCTGCCAGTTTAGAAAAGGAAAGCAGACATCCAATCGCAGATGCATTAATTCAAGAGGCAAAAAAGCAAAATTTAAGTTTATTTCCAATAAAAAAAATTTTTACTCATTCAGGGCGAGGTATTTCTGGAGAACTTGAATCAATTGATGGACTTATTAATATTGGAAATATTGAATGGCTACTAAGCAAAGGAATAATTATTGATAGTGAGGCAAAAAAAATCATTGAAAATGAAGAAACAAAAACGAACACTTTCATTGGA
The DNA here is from genome assembly GCA_902572395.1 of uncultured Synechococcaceae cyanobacterium. Lineage (GTDB taxonomy): Bacteria > Cyanobacteriota > Cyanobacteriia > PCC-6307 > Cyanobiaceae > Prochlorococcus_A. Next base: position 4,898 of record CACGFX010000012.1, on the reverse strand, counting down.
GTAAGTATCAAAGATAAGTTATTAGGCTTTATTTTGCTCGGAGATTTACTCAGAGATGATTCAATTAAAACAGTTCAAAATTTGAGAGAAAACAAATTTAAAATTAACATTTTAAGTGGCGATAGGAAACAAACAGTATTAGCTTTAGCAAAAAAAATTGGTTGTAAAGAAACAGAAGTAAAATGGGATCTTCTTCCTGAGATGAAGCTAAAAACTATAGAAAATTTAAAAATTAATAATAAAGTGGCAATGATTGGTGATGGTATTAATGATGTCCCAGCCTTAGCATCCTCAGACTTAGGAATTGCGGTAGGATCAGGTACTCAAATAGCAAAGGCAAATGCAGATGTAGTATTAATGGGAGATCAACTAAATGGATTACCTTACGCCTTAAATCTTGCCAAAAAAACTATTAGAAAAATCAAGCAAAATCTAACATGGGCTTTTGGTTACAACTTACTAGCTATACCTTTAGCCGCCGGCATTTTATTCCCTAAATACGGTATTCTTCTTACTCCCTCAATAGCAGCATTATTGATGGCTACTAGCTCTATTACAGTTGTAATTAATGCTTTATCTTTGGATTAAATGAAAGGAAAATTTATTGTTATTGAGGGTATTGATGGATGTGGTAAAACTACCCAAATAGATGAACTATCTAAATGGCTTCCTAATAGTGGTCTAATAAAGAAAGGGTCTAAATTAATCACAACTAGAGAGCCTGGAGGCAGTCTTTTAGGAAAAAAACTTAGAGGACTTATTCTTGAAAATAATGAAAATAACAAGCCTTCATCACTTGCAGAATTATTGCTTTATTCAGCGGATAGAGCAGAACACGTCTCAAAGATTATCCTACCTGCTTTAAATAACAATGATTGGGTTATTAGCGATAGATTTTCCGATTCCACCATGGCTTATCAAGGTTATGGAAGAAACATAAATTTAGAAATAATTAAAAATATTGAATCTATTGTGTGTCAAGGAGAATATCCTGATCTGACTTTCTTCTTAGAAATTTCTCCGGAAGAAAGTATCTTGAGAAGAAAAAATGAAATTCCAGATAGAATAGAATCAGAAGGTATTAAATTTTTAGAAAAGGTAAATGAAGGCTTCAAACTAATTGCAAAAGAAAAAAACTGGAAAGTAATATCTGCTTCACAAAATATTAAAACTATTTCTAATCAAATTAAAGAGACTTTACTAAACAATTTTTTAATAACAAATGATTGATGTTAAAAAAAATAATTTTTTGTTTAATGACGAAGTAAATAACTGTCTTAAAAACATAATTAAAAACAATTCATTTGCAAATGGTTATATATTTTATGGTGCTGAAGGAGTAGGAAAAAAGCAAACTGCTTTTCAATTTATAAGAGAGATTTTCAAACAATCTTCCCAAAACGAAAATGTTAGAGAAAGCATTTCCAATAATAACAATCCTGATTTTCTAATTATTGAACCTAATTCTCTTTTAGACACTCAAAGAAAAAAAAGTTCCGATTTTGAAAAAACAACAAAAAGTGGATCTGAGATTATTAAGATTGCTCAAATACGTAATATCAAAACTTTTCTTGGTCAAAAATCAATAAACTCAGGAAAAAAAATTGTATTAATTATTGATGCACACCTTCTAAACGAAGCAGCTTCAAATTGCCTATTAAAAACCTTGGAAGAACCTAGTAATGGCATTTTTATTTTATTAACATCAAAATTAAACCTTCTTTTAGATACGATTATCTCAAGATGTCAAATAGTAAGGTTTCAATCCTTTTCTAGAAAACAAATAAAAAAAATCTTAAAAGATCATTTCGATCCTTCTATGTTTAATACTAATACAAAATTCATATTTGAAGATTTAATAAACTCTGCTAATGGATCTCCAGGTCAATTATTGAAAAATATTGAAATTTGGAATGAATTATCAGATGAAATTACAAGTAAGTTATATTCCCCAATAAAAAAAAGTTTAGAAATCTTGGAAGTATCTAAATTAATATCTGAGAAATTAGAAATTGATCAACAAATTTATTTAGTCAATTTGATTCAAATTATTTGGTGGAGAAAAACAAAAAATATTAATCTGGTCAAAAAACTCGAAAATTTAAAATCTCATTTAAGAAAAAATATTCAACCAAGAATAGCATGGGAAATTATTTTTTTAAAAATTTCCATGGAAGAATTTTGAACTTTAATTTATAGCAGAATTTATTAAACCAGGATTTCTGACTTGGTTAAACTCTTGCTTAGCAGTTTCAACTTGAGAACCAATAGGTAACTCAAGACAATATCCAGCGCCATATACAGTTTTTATATAAATAGGCTTACGTGGATCTGGTTCTAACTTAGTACGTAAGTGTCTAATATGAACTCTTATTGTCTCAATATCATCATCAGGTTCATAACCCCAAACTTCTTTAAGAATTAATGCCGGTGATACAGTTTGGCCGTGCCTTTGTAAGAGACAATGAAGTAATTCAAATTCAAGATGAGTTAATCTAGTAGGAGATTCAAACCAGATGGCTTCAAACCTTTCTGGTACGAGCGTAAGAGGACCATAGTTTAATATTTCCTGCTGGTTACTAGAATTTAACTGAGCTCTGTTTGTTCTCCTTAATAAGGCTTTTATGCGTACATGCAATTCTTCTAGATCGAACGGTTTAGTAATGTAATCATCTGCTCCAGAATTAAAACCAGTAACTTTATCTTTAAGACCACCTAACGCTGTTATCATCAAAATTGGAATATTTGAAGTTCTTTCGTCTCTTCTAAGTCGCTGGCACAAAGTTAAACCATCTACACTAGGTAGCATTAAATCAAGTAATATTAAATCTGGTGAGTATTGAAGAGCTAATGCTTGCCCTTTTATACCATCTTCAGCTTTTTGGACATCGAAACCAGAATGTTCTAAATGCCTAGCTACCAAATCACGCATATCACGATCATCTTCAATTAAAAGGATTGAAATTTTCATATTTATAGACTCTTGAATAAAAATTAAATTTTGTAATACGATTCTCTCAAGAATTTTGGAATATTGCTGAATTAATGTAAACAATTTTATCAATTAGATTTGTCAATCAAATCAATAATGGCAGTGTATTAGAGAGAAATTGCCAATTTCTAATAAGTCTAAATTTCACAATTTCTTTCGAATTTATTAATCATTTCTTAATAATCAGAAGAATATTCAAAATAATTAGGTATTCAATTTGAAAGATTATATAAATAGGATTTTATAGTTAGTTATCTCAAAAAGGGTTCTAGTGGTCATATTAAGTTTCCAATAAAGCTTAAAATGATTTTATAATTTTGGATTTTTTGGGTGTTTAAAGAAAGAATTTTGTTTATATTAAAAAAATTTAAGTATCCATGAAAAAGAAGTCAATTATTTATTCTGATTTATCAAAAAAACAACTAGAAAATCTTAAAGAATTATATGTTCAAAAAAAAATTGAGTCGATGAGTCATCAAGAACTTAAAAAATATGTACAAGACATTATTTCTCATCAGGTAAACGATACTATTGACAAAGAAGAAGAAATGGAAGCATGGAGAGAAATGTCAGATTTTTTTGGTGAGCAATTTGAAATAGTTATCCAAGAAATACAAAAAAAATACATTGACGATAAAAACATCCTTGAAACACAAATAGATCCTCAAAAAGAAAGAATTGAACTACTTGAAAGGAATAATTTAGAACAAGAAAAAAAAGATATGTGGAACGATTAAGATGTGTTTAAAAAAGAAATCTAGATCTCAAAAAAAAGAAAAATATCATCTAAATAAACCTTTAAGTCAAATAAAGAGCCTTTTATTAACATTCTAAATATTCTGAATACTGTTCTTAAAATATTTAATTTATTACTTAAACCCTAATGTTAGATATTGTTATCAAAAATTTTTAATGTTCTAGTTACTGTTCTTAATAGCTCAGATTTCCTGAATATTTGCTCGTTATAAATGATAAGTTAATTGATGTTTTTTAAGTCCTTCAAGAGGATTTTTGCTGGAGAAAATAATTTTTTTTTGAGAATAAAATCACTCTTACAAAATCTCATAACTTTGTTGTATCAAAATTAGATACCATAATTAATGCATCAATCTAACTCAACAAAGTCTTAGTAAATTTTATGATTTTAAACTTCTTATGATACCGAAGCTGTGATTAGATGAACTTATTTTTAAAATCAAAAAAATTATTAAAAAAATCAGTCCAAGATTAAGAGATATCACTTTCTTTAAAAAGAATTTATTCGATCATCTCCGTTATGAATATAAGAATTATTATTAATAAAGTCTTACAAACAAGAAGTATTAACTAGTTAAGAATTAAATAAAAGTAATATCAGCAGAGATAGTATTTTGTACGATTGCCAATAGATCACCTTCATTATCAATTATCATTGTATATCCATTTGCAGAACTAAAACTTAAACTTATTTCATTTTCTGATAGTTCTCCTAAAAGTTTAATACTATCTTCTCCAGAAGTATAGTCAGTTATATTATCTATCCCGGTACCAGTATTTATCTGGAATAAATCATTACCTATTCCACCTGTAAGAGTATCGTTGCCAATACCCCCAGTTAATCTGTCATCACCATTACCACCAACTAGTAAATCATTACCTAATCCACCATTAAGAGTGTCATTACCATTTCCACCATGAAGAGTATTAGCATAATGACTACCGATAATGATGTCATCTCCACCACCACCATTGACGTTTTCTATCCCGCTTAAAATATCATTGCCATCGCCAGTAGTTTGTCTGCTGGTAGAACCAAGATTAATACGGTTTGCATTAGAACTAAAAACTGCAGTATCAATTCCAACACCACCAACCAGGCTATCATTTCCTAATCCACCATTGAGAGTATCATTACCTCGACTACCAT
>CACGFX010000011.1 GCA_902572395.1 uncultured Synechococcaceae cyanobacterium | reverse complement strand
GGAGGACATACAAAGATAAGCGATGACGAGGGTGATCTATTGGCAATCGTCCAAAATACTATCGCTGCTGATATTACTTTTATTTAGGGGATTGGTTTGATTTTAAGAAGAAAAACAACATAATAATTAAAGATTTTTGTTAAAAACAAATGAAACGCTTACTACTCGTAATTAATTAATGAATAAAACTAACACTTGGTTAATTAGTGTATTTGCTGTTGTTCTTGTTTGTTTTTCACTTTTTGCATATCTAAATGCACAAGCTAACCAATCCATACTCCGACCTAGTATTGAGGATTTTGACTATAAAGCATTCTTACTCCGCCCAAAACCTAGTATTGAGGATTTGGAATACAAAGCATTAGATAAGAAAAGGGCAAATGCTGAATACGCTGCGAATAGGGATTATACAGACTATGAAAAATTTGGAAGCATACTTTTTTGCAATGCTTCATTCAATAGTCGGATTGAAGCAGCAACCTATTCGGCACAAATGGAATTATATATTTCTGGGAAAGAAGCAGATTTATCAAAATGGGATACTGCTATCAAAGATTATGAAAACGAAAGATCAAAATGTAGAGACTTTAATCCTTAAATGAAACGATTATTAACTTCGTTATGTTTAGTTTTCTTAATTGGTTTGACACCTGTTTTGTAAAAATTTTAAAGGGAAACAACTTTGTCTTTCTCTTAAAAATGATCAATTAAATGTAGAAAAGGTAAAAAAATTAGAAGAATATTCTGGTTTAGAAGGTACAGTTGTTTTTGATTATTGTGCGAAAATAGGTGTTATTGGCATGACAACCGAAAGTTAATATTTTATCCATATCTAAATTCAATTGTTGATCCTTTATCCGTATATGTATGTACATCAAACCGTACAGATTTATTAGTCGGTTAATGATTCCGTTTAGTTAGAACGTAATAGTAACAGTCATGAGTTCAAATGTCTTCAACACCAATTAGATCTTGTAAAAAATATGTACTAAGTTACAAAGATTCATCAAACAGTACACATCAATTAGGGTTCTATGCTCGCGATGCCTATGACTGCCTGATGCTTGCAAGAGAATTTAATTCTTATGTACATGACCATCCAAATTCTGTAACAAGAATCCAACAAAAATTTTGAGGAAATTAATTATGAATTTTAAAAAATCACCATTCGCAATTCAAGATAAGAACTCAAGAGGTCTTGATAATGCAAAGGATTATTCAACTCTTAAAGAACTTGTAGAAGAACAAGGTATTTCTACAGATTTATCAGACTACTGGGCTAAGGAATGTGAATTAAATCCATCTGACCCACATTGCTTGGTTTACGACGATTAGTGATCCTTTATTAATTGGCACAACAATATCATTGCTATTAATTAAGTAGAGACTTTTTTATTTAATGCCATTAGACGTATTTCTAATGAATATGTGTGTTGTAGTTATAGCGTTGCTTGTTAGAAGAGAAATCAAACTTAAAAAAGCTAGATAGGCATGAAATTTAATTCTCAAACTTTAAGCTTGTTGTTAAACATAGCTGTCTGTATTTTGATATTTGTTATTTAGTTAATACTTTTACCTTATACTCTGCTGTAACCAATCTTTGTTTTGAAGACTTTAAAAGGAAGCCCACTTCCGTTCATCGCTTCGATAACTTTATCTCCGACAGTTCCATAAAATTCAATAGCTACATCTCCGTCAATTAGTCCAGCATGAGCTTCAAGATAATCGCCGACAGGTGGATTAACTAAATGAGCAAGAAATGCATCATCATTTTTAAAAAATTCTGACCATACAAAACGAAGAGGATCATCAGGATCTTGGTCAAAAGTATGATGGAGCATTCCAGGCTCTGATGCTTCAACAGCTTTATCTGTTTTATCTGCAAGGGCTAGATATTCGGCAACTTTATCTTCTTGTACTTTCAATCTAGCAATAAGCATAAACGGAGTATCTGATCCAAAACTAGACATAAGATTTTTGAAATTTAATAACTTTATTTACTATAGTTTTTTTCTTTAGTATTCCTTATTTAGTTATTTTTGTTGATGGTCTTGTAACTTCTTTAGTCTTTCTAAAATAAGGTGCAATTAGCTCCTTTCTAATGGTTATGTTTATGCATATTGCACGGCATCCATTTATCCCCCATTTGATGAGCTCCTTCACACCCAAACTTATAAGCTTCTTTTTCAGCCTGTTCCTTTGTATCAAATAGCATTGGCATTTTCATTTCTTTTTCAATAGGTTTATTAGAACAACCTAATGAAAGAATTGACATAAAAAGAAAAGGAATAAAAGAAATAAAGTGTTTCAAAATTAATTAATTAATCAATGAAGTTTAGTATTAAATATCTTTGAAAATATTTTAAAAGCTAATTTATTTACATCTTTAATATTGATTAACACTCGATCTAACCTCGACCCTACTTTTTTAGATAAAGTACCTATATTTTCTTATTGATTTAAAAGTTATTATTTTTGCAAATAACAGGATTAAAAAAATGATGAAAATTGCGATCATTTTCTTACCAATTGTCTTTGCACTTATATGGGCTTTGTTTATTGGGTTAAGAATAAATAAAGTAGAAACCAGAGATGGAAAGAGAAAATTAGTTAATTATTAAAAATAAGATCTAAATATAGAAGTCCTCTTCCATCCTTCCTCTTTCTTGCTTTTTTCTTATATCTTCGTAAGTATGCGTATATAGGCTTTCACAAAGGGGTTGACGATTATGAAAATTCCAATCGAAATGATGAAAGAAATTAGAGAAAGTGGATACGATAAAAGGCTTGTATATAAATACATAAAAGACCTATTAGACAGCGATAAACAAATTAAAGAAAATAACAATCTAGACCTTGTAGATAATTACTTATTAGATAAAAATTTACAAGAACCTGCTCCTGAGATGCTTATGGCAGCTGAGCTTTTAGACGATTACTTATTAGATAAAAGATTTATGAGAGAACTTGAAGATGAAGAATATGATGCTGCTTAAAAATAACTATTAAATACGATTGACAGTCGATCTAACATAGAGGGATAAAACCCTCTTTTTTTATGAATACCTTAATAGTTTCAACTTTTGATTGTACTTTTGAAGATTTTGATAAATTTGTAGCCGATTTCCATGAAAAGGAGGGACATAAATATGTCGAAGAATATGAACTCATCAAAGTAAATGAGCATAAAAGTCACTTAATACTTGAAGTCAAAGATTTAGAAGGATTTGCAGCTGCTACAAGTACTCCTGAGATGAAAGAGTGGGATAAAGAAAATGGTTATAAAGACATTTGTTATTCACTAACTCCAGTCGAATAAAACGAAACGCTTTTAAATTAGTACTTATGAAAAAGCAATGGACAAACATTTATAGTGCCGATTTACCTCTTAGATCATGGTGGGTAGATTCAGCAAATGAGTGTGAATATGTATCCATAGTTTTACCAGAAGTATTTGGAATAAATAATTGGATAAGAAGTTTTTCTGAAAAATTAGCCTCAAAAAATGTACCGGTATTAGCATTACCTCTTTACGGCAGAACGGCTCCAAACTTAGATTTAGGATATGGCGAAGAAGACTTAAAATTAGGCAGACATCATAAAAATTTAACCACTTTAAAAAATATTATTGAAGATGTTTCTGCAGCTATAAATTGGGTTAAAGAAAAATATCCAAGAAAGAAAATCTCTATTATTGGATTTTGCTTCGGGGGTCATGCAGCACTTATTGCTTCTTCATTAAAAGGAATAGAAAGTTCATTTTGTTTTTATGGAGCAGGGGTTATAGCTCCAAGAAGCGATACTAATTTTGCACCTATAGATTTACTTGAAAAAGTTTCTGGAAAACTAAATTTTATTTGCGGATCTACAGATGATTTAATTCCTTTAAAAGATAGATTAGAAATTAAAAAAAGATTTAAAAAATTGGATCCATTAGAAGAGAGATTTAGTTATGTCGAAATTGATGGAGCAGACCATGGCTTTATGTGTGAGGAGAGAGAATCCTTCGATAAAGCTGCATCATTAATTGGTTGGAATTTACTGATGAAAGAATTTATTAAGCAATAATATGCCAAAAAGATCTGGATTTAAATCTTCAATAAAAGAATTTCTTGCCAAATCAAATGATGAGATTTTAGGAGAATTAACTAAGTTTCAAGAAGGCTCAGTAGAGATAACACAAAGAGATGCATGGCAGGATCAGATAGATTTATTGAAAGAAATTCTTAATAACTTCAAAGAAGGATATATTTTATTTGAATTTAAAATTCCAAGGATTGGGAAACGAGTTGACAATATATTGATCATAAAAAACACGATTTTTGCGATTGAATTTAAAGTTGGTTCTGAGAATTATTTCAATCAAGATAAAGTTCAAGCAATTGATTATGCCTTAGATTTAAAAAATTTTTACGCAGGAAGTCATGACGCAAATATAGTTCCAATTCTTGTTTCTACTGAGGCAAAAAACACTTCAAACATTATTGAGTTTTCTAAGGATGGAATATTAAATAGTTGTCTTCTGGCTAATAAATTCAATTTACAGAATTTGATAGATGATGTTTTAAATAAAACGAATTTTCAAAAAGAAATCATATTTTCAGAACATTGTTTGTTTGCAGTACCTCTCAACGAATGTAAAGAATTTTTGTAATATTTTGATTTTCCTATTTATTTTTAAGGGATCTGCTGTCCAGCCATAACAAGCCCGCATCCAATCCCTATTAAATAAATTAGTAAGCTTATAAAAAATAACAAAAATGTCTGAGGCAATTATATATACCTTCTAATAAGGACTTATCCCCCATAGCCCCTCGAAAGCCAATTGTTGACCAATAGCTAATTTAATTGCTATAAATATTAGTACACTTGTACTATATTGTTATGGAGGACTGGCAGGAATGGGACTATTTAGAGGAAGAGACATTAACAAGAAAACGACGGAAGATATGTATTACTTGCAATCACTTCAGGTACAGCACGACAAGTTCTTGTGTCACCATCCTTACCTGTCCGTTTCATCAAAAGCTTATTCCTCAAGGAGATCATCTCATTAAGGGCTGTAGATACTGGAGAGAAAACAATAGGATCTTTGCTCCAGAAGCGGCTTGATAACAATATCTACAATGATTTAGTTATTTTACATATATGCTACAGATATGTAGAGAATATCTTAAATAAATAGGAATTTAAACTAATTTCTTTACATTAATTAATATTAATGTTACATTAGTTTACATAAATTACTCTTTATAAAAATGACCCCTGAAGCAGAAAGATTTAACGGTTGGGCAGCAATGCTCGGTTTCGTTGCAGCTGTTGGCGCATACGTAACAACAGGTCAAATTATTCCTGGTTGGTTCTAATGACAAACACAAAAACAGTTGAGAAGGAAAAGGTTATAGCTGAGAAGCTTAACGGCAGATTTGCAATGATGGGCTTTATTGCTCTTGTTGGTGCTTATCTAACAACAGGTCAAATTATTCCTGGTTTTGTTTAATGCTTGAGGCAGAAATTAACACTTGGATTAACACTATACTTTTTCCTTTTATGCCAGTCATAACAGTATTTATTGTTAGTGGATTAATGTTGAGTGATTTGCCATGGAATGATGATGATGACGATGATGATGGCGGTGGATTAATCTCCCCGGTGTATAACTACGTTCCCCAAGGAGCTTAGAGGACATGTATCAAAATGATTTTCATCTCATCTTAATTTAAATCAGCCCCTCACACTATAAAAACTTAATCACTTTTTTAAAGAACACCTAAAAAATGGAAAACTCAAAACCAACTTATTGGCAAAATGCCGAGAGAACCAATGGAAGAATGGCAATGATGGGCTTATTCGCATTGGTAGTAAACTACGGTCTTTTTGGCTGGATCATCCCAGGTATTTTTTAAAATGAACGTAGACATTTTCTTAATCTCCTTCTTTACATATCTATTAGTGCCAGTGGTAATGATAGCTAAAGGGAAAAAAGCAACTAATTAAAAAAATGAATTTAGGTATTCTTTTTCTCCTAGTTAATGCAACTGGATCAATAACTTTATCCGAATTGGATTGGATTGCAGATCATCAATCAGAATTTTCAAGGTTAGATATGGCACTAGTTCTAAAGATTGGTCGCCTTATGGATGAAGGAATAATAGAACTTGATTGTAAATTGCCAGCATAAATATTTAAAATTTAATCGTCATGAGAGCTTGCTTTTAGGGATATAAGCGAGCTTTTTTGTTTTCTATCTGTCATGAGTGTGTTCATTAAAAAAGTTAGAACGTGAATTATTAGCTATTAATAAATAAAGGATATTAATGAAGCTAAAAATCAATATAAATTTTATAGAAAAATATTTAGCTTATTTAATAAACGATATTGAATATAAGCGGATTACAAAAAAATTAAAAAAATATGATTTAATGGCGGACGTTGACGATCAAAGATTTCATCATTTTAGATCGACTGTTAATTAAAAATAACTTGAAATAACAGTCGAATCATAAATATGACCAACACTCTCAATTAATGGTTTGACTTCTCGATCTTTAAACATAGCTTCTATCATTAAAATAAATGCAAATCCCTAATGAAATCTTTCCTTGCAAGCAATAGAATCAAAGCATTATTAGGTATTGGAGTAGTAGCTATTGGAATAGGTGCTATTTCTAAAAAGGTAATAAGTTATCCATCAGGCGGCTGTATGAAAGGAGCTCAAGAAATGACCTTTAATTTGAATAAATCCATTCTCGATAACCCCTGGATAAGCTGAAGTTTTGAGAATAGAGATAGCATGCCCTACCAAACCATAGCTCTAATTACTTTATCTCACTTGTATTATAGAAATCTAACTGGTAAGACATAGGCTTGCTATTTCTTATAGGAAAAGCAATAAGAAATTTTAATTCTCTTCCTTAAATTCTTGAGAAGTACTAGTAAAAGGTTGTTCTCAATAAATCTAAACTTTTATCTTCCAAATTTATAATTTCAGCTTCTCGTGATCTGTTTCTTACCTAAACTTATAAGCACCATTGACTTTGTTTCATAGTATTAACTTGGTAGGACATTTTGGTAGGGCAATTTGGTAGGACAGTCCTAAAACAAAGCAAAATAAAAAGGCTCAGAATACTGTTATAGCAGCAGGTCTAAGCCTTTTACCGGATCCCCGTCAGTTCTCTGCTGCATCGACCTGGAAATGCCAGAAGAGGATTCAAAGTGGGCTTTCGTTTCCGATTACAAGATCGGTTTACTACCGCATCACGACAGTCTCCTCATGTCGAAAGAGAGTCAGATCAGAGCACATAAAGAAGAACTTAACCAAAGATTCAGCAATCTAACTCTAGCTTATTTTTTTATGCATTTGGAGATGGCCATATGTCTCTTATCATAGTTAATAAAATTTGAGCCTCATCATATCTTTCTGAATGAGTTTTACCATTTAATAAAAATGTGATATGAGCCATTTTTCTTCCTAGAATTTCGCGAGATTTGCCATAACAATGAATATTAGAACCCTCAATTTCAGATAACATTTGTATTCTGGTTTCCATTGAGATTGGGAAATTCTTTCTTAATCCCAGTAGATTTATCATAATTGCCCCTTCACAGTTCATTTTAATTTCAGGTGGCATTATCCCAGAAGAAATGCAAACATATTGATCAAACTGACTTGAAGTGCAAGCTTCAATAGAGAAATGAGCTGAGTTATGTGTTCTTGGAGCTATTTCATTAATTAAAAGACCATTATCTCCATAGAAGAATTCAATAGCTAAAACTCCAACGTAATTAAGTTCATTGACTATTGAAGAGAAAATATTTATTGCAAATAAGTTCAAATCATATTCATTTGTTCCAGGTGCAAGAACCCAATCACAAACATGGTTTGATTGGAATGTCTCAACTATTGGAAAGAATCTTATCTTACCGGTCCGATCTCTCGAACCAACAAGGGCAAGTTCTTTTTCATACTCTATCCATTCTTCTATTAACCATTCATCAGAATTATTCTCTGTTAAAAAAGAATCTAAATCTTCTTTTGTCTTTATTTTTCTGTTACCTTTGCCGTCATATCCGCCTTTATTTGATTTTGCCATTAAAGGAAAAGTCCAATTATTGATTTCCTCATCCGAGAGATTTTTAAGATCTTCAATACTTATCCATTTTGGACAGGGAATATTCATTCTATCTATTAATTTTTTTTGAGAAAACCTATCTACTAATGGCTTAATTGCATTAAGGCTTGGAACAAAAATATCGTTATTGTCAATTAAATTTAATTTATCAATTTTTATCCATTCATTTTCAAAAATTATTTTTTCACATTCATTAATTAATGATTTATTACCTCTTATCTTTAAAGGATCAGCTTCTATGACATGATCTGCTTTTAAACCAGCAGGATCATCACAAGATTTTGTTTGCACACATACTTCTAAATCTCTTTTTTTTGCTGCCTCGGTCAACATCAAAGCCAGTTGACCACCGCCAATTATTCCTAGGGAATAATTTTTCTTAAGATCGTTTATATTTTTTTTAAATCTCATAGAATGATTTTATTACCATTTCTAATTCTTAACAACCGAACTTTTAAGTATCTAGAGCTTAGATTTTGCTAAGATATAAAGTATTTAATACCAAATATTTATAAATTCTAACTAGGTAATCAATTGTGAAAAAGAGAAAAATATTAGTCCCTTTAGGTGATAAGTCATACGAAGTAACTTTAGAAGCAGGGGTACTGAATAATATCAGCGAAGAACTTTTAAAAATTGGAATAGCAAAGAATAGAAAAATACTTGTGATTTCAAATGAAGAAATATCAAATTTGTATGGAGAAAAATTTTTAAATAATTTAATAGATAATAAATTTCAGGCCAATATGTTCCTTATCAAAGCTGGAGAATCATATAAAAACTTAAAAAGCTTAAGTGAAATATATGATGTAGCATTTGAATTTGGCTTAGATAGAAATTCAATAATTATTGCTCTTGGAGGAGGAATTGTTGGAGATGTAAGTGGTTTTGCAGCTGCTACTTGGCTGAGAGGTATCGAATATATTCAGATTCCAACAACATTATTATCAATGGTTGATTCATCTGTGGGAGGAAAAACAGGAGTAAATCATCCAAAAGGTAAGAATTTAATTGGAGCTTTCAATCAACCTAAAGCAGTTTTTATTGATCCAGAAACTTTAAAAAGTTTGCCCAAAAGAGAATTTAGTGCAGGCATGGCCGAAGTAATAAAATACGGAGTAATAAGAGATAAAGAACTTTTCGAATACTTAGAAATTGAAAAAAACAAAAATGAACTTAAAAATCTCAATAATGAATATCTAATTAAAATAATTAATAGTTCAATTAAAACAAAGTCTCATATTGTTTCTCAAGACGAACATGAAAATGGTGTTAGAGCAATATTGAATTATGGTCATTCTTTTGGTCACGTTATTGAAAATTTATGTGGATACGGGAAATTTCTACATGGTGAGGCAATATCAATTGGTATGAACATTGCGGGGGAAATAGCAATTGAGAAAGGGTTATGGTCTAAAGAAGAATTAGAGAGACAGAAGAATCTTTTGAAGAGTTACGATCTTCCTACCGAGATCCCCAAAATAAATAAAGAAGACGTTCTAACAATACTTATGGGCGATAAAAAAGTTCGTGATGGCAAAATGAGATTTATATTACCGAAAGAAATTGGTGCTGTTGATATATATGATGATGTAGAAGATTCATTATTTTTAAAGTTTTTTTCTTAACGCAAACAGGTTGAATTTATATTCATTTTCTTCTCATCAAACTTTTTGAAAACAAACCACTTAAAATCACCTAAACAAACAGGATCAACGAGTCTAAGTAATGCCTCTCTTCTTAGAAGGGCACTTGATAAATCCTCTTTAATTTCTTTCTGAATCCCATAAAGTCTCTCTGCCAATCCAAGTACCAACAAAGCCTCTCCTTGTTTAGTTATTCCAACAGTATCAAATCCAAGAGTCTCAGCATCATTAATTAAAGTTTCTATGCACACATGAGATGTTAAATCGCAATTTCCAGGAGAATCTAGGACATTATTCGTCATTTTTTGATTTTCATAAGAAACTATCGTCCCATCAGAATTCTTAGAGTTGTAGTATTTTTTGGCTTCTTTAGCGTAATCAATTATCAATAAAATACCACTATTAATTTTTTGATAAATAGCTTTTAACCATTTTGAGTTATCTATATGCCATTCTGTAGTCCATCCTTCAAGAGCATCTTCAGGCGGAATAGTGATTCCCAACTCACTTTTAGCAAGTTCGATACTTTTTTCTAATTCACTTGTAATTGGCATTTCATCAAAATATAATTTATGAGATTTTTTGTCTATAGAAACTGCTTGTCGAAGTAATTTTCCTTTTGAGAAGGTTATTCTCTCTACTGGCAAAGCATCCAAAACCTCATTTGCAAGAACTATTCCATTTATATTATTTTCCTCTACTTCTTCCAAACCTTTCCATAAAATTTCAATGCCTAAGTTTAAAAATTCCTCCAATTTATTTTTTTGTTTTTCTACCATCCCTTCATTAGGTTCAATAATTACAAAAGAAACTCCTTCCAAAAAATTCTTGTTATTTTCTAAAAAATATTTAATTAATCCACTCATAAAGCTTCCATCTCCTGCTCCAAATTCAATTACAGCTAATTTCTGATTAGATAAAAAACTATTTTTGAACTGAATCAACCAATCTTCTATTTGTTTACCAACTAAAAAAGCAAAATCATCAGATAAAGAGGGTGATGTAACAAAATCTCCTCGGACGCCTAACTCAGCATTACCGCTGCCGTAATAACCATAAATAGGATCATTTAATGCAAAATTCATAAAGTCATAAAAACTTATAGTCCCACCCATTTTTATTATTTTTTTTACTAACCAATCTGGATTATTCGCGGGTAAGCTATTCATCGGCGAAAATATAAAAAGACAGAACTTATTTATGCCTTCAAAGATTAACTATTTATTAGGAATATTTCTATCTATATTAGTTTTAATTTCACATAAACCCGTTTTCGCTATAAATAATCCAAATCTCTTGCCAGAAGAAAAAACACCAGTAATTGATTTAGCTAAAACATTAAGCCCTAATCAGAAAAAATCTTTAGAGGAAAAGCTCAACGACCTAGAAATTGAAAGTGGGTGGAAAATTAAATATTTATCTCAGTTTGAGAGTTCACCTGGTAGCGCGATTAAGGACTATTGGGATTTAGATGAGACAAGTTTGTTGATAGTTGCGGATCCCAGAGGGGGGAATTTGCTGAACTTTAACGTTGGAGAGGCTTATTTTAATTTTATGCCAAGGTTATTTTGGGTTGAACTTCAAACAAGGTTTGGCAACCAATACTATGTTAAAGACCACGGTGAGGATGGTGCAGTATTAGATGCAATTGATTCAGTAAAGATTTGCCTCGAAAGAGGAGGATGCCAAGTTGTCCCTGGCCTACCCAAAGAGCAATATATATGGACTTTATGTACATCTATTCTTGGAGGTTTAGTAGCAGGTTTTGCATCTGCTCCAAGAAAAGAAGGTCAAGTCATATCAATTGGATTTTTAGCTCTTCTTTCTCCCTTATGGGGAATGTTATTTGGAATTTTTGGGTTGGCACCGATAATATCCAGAACAAATGATTTATTACCTTTATTTAAAAATGGTTTAGCTTTTACAGCCGCAGGAATTGCGGGTTATATCTTGTCTCAAACATTATTTTCAAGATATGAAAAGCCCAAAAATACTTAAAATATAAAAAAAAATATCTAATCCTAGAAAAATTTATCTTCTTCACGAATTTTACCAGACTCTGAATACCATCGATGAGAAACATGTCTTAATACCTTTTTTTCAAACTCAATCCATGAAAAGTTAATTAGTAATTTCCCATCTTCATCAGTTTTATATCTTGGCACCACAGCAGTGTTGAAATAAATTGTTCCTTTGCTATCAATTTTAAACATCTCTCTTAAACCAAGATTTCTTTTAAGCCGGTTGTGCATATGACCAAAAATTACAAGATCAACTTTTCTTCTCTTTTGTATTTGAGAAATAGCCACAGACAAATCTCTATCTCCCCAATCTAATGAGGGTAATTTCCAGTCTTTTCCACAAATGCTTTTAGGTTCTGAACCTAAACCCGAGGGACCAGCATGAGACATAATTATTAAAGGTATATCTTCTACAGTCTTTTCAGAACATTTGATAATTTTATTTATTGAATCTTGTTCGGTAATGGGTCCATAAACGCCTTTAACTTCTTTTGAAAGATAATAACCGCCGCCAGAACTGCATGGTCTTGCAGACAATAAATTTATTTGATTATTAAAAACTTTCAAATCCCATGCACAATTTTTTTCACCAAGAACACGTATCTGCTTTGAGAGAGTTTCGCCTGTAGAATCCTTACCTCTATCATGATTTCCTAAAATCACAAAAGTAGGAATTTTGATCTCATTGATTTTTTTAATTATTTTGACACTTCCATCAGAAATATCACCAACAAATAAAACAATATTTGGTTTGATAATCGATAAAACTTTCAAGTCTAATTCAGACCATTGACCATGACAGTCACCAACAATAGCAATTTTTAAATTTGTCAGAATTTTTTCTGTTTAAAGGCATATAATCTATTTAGAGATATTCTAAATCCTGACCAGTATAACTTCTACTGCAAAACAGAAATCAGTTCAAAACGAAGAGGTTTTGATTTCTGAAATAAAGGAGCGTTGCGAAAAAGCTAATGCAATTATTCTTGCGCACTATTATCAAGCCCCAGAGATTCAGGAAATTGCAGATTTTATTGGCGATTCATTAGATCTATCTAGGAAAGCTGCTAATAATGACGCAGACATAATAATTTTTTGCGGTGTGCACTTTATGGCCGAAACCGCAAAAATACTTAGCCCAAATAAAAAAGTACTTTTACCAGATATTGACGCAGGATGCTCATTAGCAGACGATTGTCCCTCAGATAAATTTCAAAAGTTCAGGGAAGAAAATCCAGATCACTATGTCGTAAGTTATATAAATTGTACTGCAGAAGTAAAAGCTCAAAGTGATCTGATATGTACAAGCAGTAATGCAGTCTCATTAATTAAAAAGATACCTGAAGATAAAAAGATAATATTTGCACCAGATCAGAACCTTGGGAGATGGGTACAGAAAAATTCAGGAAGAG
This sequence comes from uncultured Synechococcaceae cyanobacterium, assembly GCA_902572395.1. Lineage (GTDB taxonomy): Bacteria > Cyanobacteriota > Cyanobacteriia > PCC-6307 > Cyanobiaceae > Prochlorococcus_A. Next base: position 22,115 of record CACGFX010000011.1, on the reverse strand, counting down.
ATCTTAAATTATGGCCTGGCAGCTGCATTGTTCATGAATCGTTTAGTGAAGAAGCACTTCTAAAATTAAAATATCAAAATCCAGGATCAAAAGTCATTGCTCATCCTGAATGTAGTCAAAATTTACTAATTCTCTCAGACTTTATTGGATCAACAAGTAAGCTGCTTGATTTCGTAAGTAAAGATCCATCTAAAACTTACATGGTACTAACTGAACCTGGAATAATTCATCAAATGAAAAAGAAAGAACCTAACAAAATTTTTATTGAAGTCCCAGATGTAGAAGGTTGTAAATGTAACGAGTGTCCATATATGAAATTAAATACTTTAGAAAAAATTCTAGATTGTTTGAAAAACAATTCCCCGTCTATCGAACTAGACCCAGAAATAATAAGAAGAGCCTATGTGCCAATAAAAAGAATGCTGGATATGAGTAATTAATTGAATGAAAATACTTTATCTTCCTTATTAATTTTTAGGAATGCATTAAGGTTTGTAGTACCGGGCTTAAATTCGCTTATCTTATTCTTTCTATTAATTATATTTACTAGCTCTTTTTCACCAGCTCTATATTGTTTATCTTTTCTAGTTCCTATCTCTCTTTGGAGTATAGGATTTATATTCATTTTTACTTCTATGTCTGGAATAATTCCAGATTTGTTTATATCAGTGCCGTTCGGAGTTAAATACTTAGCGACTGTAACAGTTAGACCTGAACCATCAACTAATGTTCTCATAGATTGAACTAAACCTTTACCAAAAGTTTTCTTCCCAACTAATTTTCCTCTTTTATTATCCTTTATTGCACCAGAGACTATTTCACTAGCACTAGCAGAACCCTCATTAACTAAGACAACTAAGGGCTTATTTGTTAGAGCTTGACCGTTTCCTTTTTTTGTTTCTTTTAAACCATCTTTACTTACCGTACTTACTATTACTCCTTTGTTAATGAAGTGCCTTGAGATATCAATGCTTGATTCTAATAAACCTCCAGGATTACTTCTCAAGTCAAGAACATATCCTGCGACTTTTTTTGTTTCTAAATCCTTAATAGCATCTCTAGTCTCTTTTGATGCATTTGCATTAAATTGTTTAATTCTTACATAGCCAATTGATAAGCCGTTTTTGGTTTGATTGACTTTACTTGATACAGATTTAATTTCAATTTTTTCTCTTGATAGAATCTTAAAAAAGGATTCAGAACCTCTAAGGATTTCAAGCTTTACTTTAGTACCTCTTTGTCCTCTTATTAATTTCACGGCCTCCTCAATATTCATACCTTCAGTAGAAATATCATCTATGGATAATATTTTATCTCTAGCTTTAATTCCAGCATCAAATGCAGGGGTACCCTCTATGGGAGAAATAATTATTAAATCATCAGATTCTTTATCTTTAACTATTTGGATACCAACTCCAGTTAATTCACCAGAGGTATCTATTCTCATTTGATTAAATTCCTTAGGTTCTAAAAATCTTGTATAAGAATCATCTAAGTTAGAAAGCATATCTCTAATCGCATCATATGCTTCATTGCTATCTGAATATGTTTTTGATAAAACTTCTTTTCTTAGATTAATCCAATTGGACTTTTGAAATTTACCGCTTGAATCAAGAAAATCTCTATATACAATTTGCCAAACATGATCAATTACTTCTTTATAACTATTATTTAAAACTGTTGCCTCTGCAAAATTATTTAAAAATAGTCCAGAAAAGGATGTCGCAAACAGAAATATATATTTTTTTTTAAGCAATTTTCTTATCTTCAAATAATTCGATATCTTTTATTATAAAAAGAATTTATTTATAATTCAAAATTTTGACAAATCCTTAAGGATCAATCCACTTCCCATCATCCTTAATAAGTTGGATTAAAGCATTAACCCCCTCATCTTCAGGTACTCTTTTTATCTCTTCTTTCCTTCTATATAAGGCAATAGTTCCTTTACCTTTCCCAACATAACCATAATCAGCATCTGCCATTTCTCCTGGCCCATTAACAATACATCCCATTATTGCTATATCTAGACCCGTTAAATGTGAGGTGGCGTTCCTAACTTTATCTACAACTTCTTCTAGATTGAAAAGTGTTCTACCACAACTAGGGCAACTGATGTATTCAACCATTGTTTTTCTTAATCCTAAAGATTGCAAAATTGAATAGCACACTGGTATTTCCTTTTCTGGAGCTTCTGTTAAGGAAACCCTGATGGTATCTCCTAATCCCTCTGCTAAAAGCGTTCCAATTCCAGCAGTACTTTTAATCCTTCCATAATCACCATCACCAGCTTCGGTCACTCCTAAATGTAAGGGATAGTTATATCCTTCTGAGTCAAGCCTATCTGCAATCATTCTGTAAGCTGCCATCATGACAGGAGCTCTAGAAGCTTTCATAGAAATAATTATGTTATGAAAATCAAGCTCATCACAAATTTTGACGAACTCCATCGCAGATTCTGTCATTCCTAATGGTGTATCTCCATAAGTAAAAAGCATCCTCTCAGATAGAGACCCATGATTAACTCCAATCCTTAGAGCTTTGTTTTCAACCTTCAAAACTTCAACTAAAGGGGTAAATCTTTTAAGTATTGTTTGCTTAATAGTTTCAAATTCCGCATCTGTATATTCAGTTCTTGTAGGGTCTGATTTTTCAAAAACAAACAATCCAGGATTAATTCTTACTTTATCAACATGTTTTGCAACTTCCATTGCAATTTTCATACCATTATGGTGAACATCAGCCACCAAGGGGGTATTGATATTATTTTCTAGTAATTTTGCCTTTATATCTCCTACTGCTTTGGCATGTGCTAAGGAAGGGACAGTTAACCTTACTATTTCACAACCCACATCATGAAGTCTTTTGATAGCTAAGTAAGCATTTTCGACATCCATCGTATCTTCATTTATCATCGACTGAACTCTTACTGGATAATCACTTCCAATAGCTACATCTCCCACCATCACTGTTCTAGTTATCCTTCTCTCAATATGAGTTGAATATCTTTTGGAGAGACTATTAACCTCTTTTGATTGAGTTAATGACATTAAAATTCTTGATATTCAAAAAGGATTTCACTAAATTATACGGCATATAGTTTACCACTTACATTCTCTAGGTCTTTCAAAGTTAGATGGTAAGGTTTATTGATTTCTTTTGAAGGAAATCTCAACAAATAAGATGGATGAAAAATTACCATAATTTCTCTCCCATCTTTTTCAATCCATTGACCTCTTAATTTACTTATAGAATCTTTAACTTCTAAAATAGCTCTCATAGCAGTAGAACCAGTAAGTAATATAAATTTTGGATCAACTAACTTTATTTGCTGCAATAACCAAGGTTTATGAATATTAATTTCTCTAGCAGTGGGTTTTCTATTATTTGTTGGACGACATTTAATTACATTACAAAAATAAACATCCTTCTTATAGTCAATCCCAGCTTGTATTAATAATTCGTTTAATAACTTACCAGATTTACCGACATAAGGTTTTCCTTTTAAATCTTCCTGTGCTCCAGGTGCCTCACCAATTATTAACAAATCTGCAAATACACTTCCTCTTCCAATTACTAACCTTTTCACCGAAAATAAAACTTTAAATATTTTTATCTTAAGAACTCAAAACATGAAAATAAAATAGATTAAGAAAATGAACTAAATTAAACCATAGTGTGATAGTTTTATTTATTCTTAATTTATGCATTTGTCATTATTAAAAGTCATATTTGAAAAGTCATAAGTCAATGAGTCAAGTTAATTTATCTGATCGGGCACTTTCAATTGAGCCTTCTCTTACATTGCAGATAAGTGCTAAAGCAAATCAATTATCTGCAGAAGGAATAGATATTTGCAATTTAAGTGCAGGAGAACCTGATTTTGATGCCCCAAAAGAAGTTATAGAGGCTACAAGTAAAGCTATATTTGATGGATTTACAAAGTACGGGCCTGCAGCGGGGAATTTAGATCTCCGTAAAGCAATTGCAAATAAACTTCAAATTCAAAACGATTTAAATTATGAATTTGAAAATGTAATGGTCACAAATGGTGCTAAGCAAGCAATATATAATCTTTTCCAGGTCTTGTTAAATACTGGAGACGAAGTTATTATTCCTTCTCCATATTGGTTAAGTTATCCCCAGATGGTTAGATTGGCGGGTGGAAAACCAATTTTTACAAATTCTTCTGCAGAAGATGGATTCAAAATAAATATAAAAGATTTGAAGTCTAAAGTCTCTTCAAAAACTAAATTTATAATTATCAATTCTCCTAATAACCCTACTGGAAGAGTTATGTCAAAGGAAGAATTATTACAAATTGCCGATTTAGCCAGAGAAAATCCAAATATCAATATTCTATCTGATGAGATTTACGAACTAATCCTTAAAAAAGAATTTAAACACTACAGTTTATCTTCATTAGCAAATGACTTAAAAGAAAGAATTTTTATAATAAATGGATTTGCGAAAGGATGGGCTATGACAGGCTGGAGGATTGGTTATTTAGTAGGTCCAAAAGATATTATCAAAGCATCCTCAGCATTACAAAGTCAAAGTACAAGTAATGTTTGCTCTTTTGTTCAAAAAGGTGCTTTAGAGGCTTTAAAAATTAATAATGAATTTTTCTCAATGATAAATAGCCATTATGATCAAAGAAGAAGTCTTCTCTATGAGGGCCTTAAGAATATAAATGGTATTTATATTGAAGAACCTAATGGAGCATTTTACGCATTTCCAAAATTACCTAACTCTTCAATTACTTCCGTTGATTTCTGCAACAAAGCCCTTCAAGATTTTGGATTAGTTGTTGTACCTGGAAAAGCTTTTGGGGCTGACAAATGTATAAGAATATCTTGTGCTACATCAGAGATTAGAATAAAAGATGGACTACAAAGGCTTAAAAAAGCAATTTCCAAATATTATTAATTGTTGATTAAATAAAGGCTTTATGATTAGTTTAAAAAATTACTTACTAATTTCATCTATATTATTTTCAATTTTTTCATCACCTGTATTTTCAAATCCCAAAGTTTTAAAAGTTGGAGCAATACCTGATCAAAACCAAGATGTTTTGGACAAAAGATTTAATTTATTTTCAAAAGAATTATCCAAACAACTTGATGTAGAAGTTAAATACATTCCTGTTATTAATTATGTTGCAGCAGTAACTGGATTTAGAACTAAAGATTTAGATTTAGTTTGGTTTGGCGGTTTATCAGGAGTTCAAGCAAGATTACAAACTCCTAATTCAATTGTCATAGCTCAAAGAGATATCGATAAGGAATTTAAAAGTGTTTTTATAATAAACAAAAATTTAAACCTTAACTCAATTTCAAACATTAAAGGACTTAAAAAACTAAAGAATTTAAGATTTACTTTTGGTTCTGAAAACTCAACTTCTGGAAGATTAATGCCAGAATATTTTTTAAATCGAGCAGGGGTAGAAATTAAACACTTTAAAGGAAAAAAAGCAGGTTTTAGTGGGAGTCATGATGCCACTATAGCTTTAGTTAATAGTGGGGCATTTGATGCTGGAGCTTTAAATAAACAAGTTTGGGAAAACAATCTTAAAAATCATCCCAAAAGAACAAGTAATTTAGAAATATTCTGGATAACTCCAGATTATGTTGACTATCATTGGTTAGCTCAAGGGGATCTCGAAAATAGATTCGGTAAAGGGTTTTCAAAAGAACTTAAATCAGTAATTCTAAATTTAGATATAAATCAAAAATCACATAAACAGATCTTAGATATGTTCAATGCAAAAAGATTTATAAATGTAGAAGCAAAACAGTATAAAAATATAGAGGAAATAGGTAGGAAATTAAATAAAATTAGATGAATAATACTCTCTTAGAATTAAAAAATATATCTTATAAATACAAAAATAATCTGATTCTAAATAAAGTAAATTTAAAAATAAATACAGGGGAAAAAATTGCACTTTTAGGTAAAAGCGGTTCAGGAAAAACTACACTTATATCAGTACTTAATGGCACTATCAACCCAACCCAAGGTGAGGTTAAATTATTCAATAAAAGTTTCGAGGAATTAGATAGAAAGCAGAAAAGTATGATAACAACTATTTGGCAAGATTTAAGATTAATAGAAGATCTCTCTGCAGAACAAAATGTTAATTGTGGACAACTAGCGGAAAACAATTTTTATTTCGCTTTTAAAAATTTGCTAAATATAAGTTCTTTTAAGAAGGCTCATAAATATATGCAATTATGTAGACTTAGTAAATCTGTTTACGAAAAAAAAATAAGAAAACTATCTGGGGGGCAAAAGCAAAGGGTGGCTATAGCTAGATCATTAATTCAAGGATCAAATATTTTACTTGCAGATGAGCCTTTTAATAATTTAGATCCCAAATTGATAACAACAATTAAAAACCTGCTTCTAGAAAATGTAGATAAAAATAATACAAAAAAATCCCCAAAGACAGCATTAGTTGCATTACATAGATTAGATTTGCTGAACGATTTTGATAAAGTTGTTGGGATAAGGGATGGTAAAATTTTGTTCAATATTAAAAGAAATAACTTAAAGAAGCTTCATTTAGACAAAATATATTAATTAGTTGAGTAAATTTAAACTAAACTATACCTCATTATCTTTTCTTCCAATTTTGGTATGCATACCTCTAGGGTATCAATTAATAAACAATATTCATTTTGGAGGATTTAAATTATTCCAAGAATTCTTAATTTCTGCATTTAATCCCAAGATCGATAATGTAATCATTATTACCGTAATTAAGCGATTAAATGAAACTATCTTAATTGGTTTTTTTAGTTGGTTAGTAAGTATTATTTTTGGAGGAATTTTTGGAATAATTTCCTCAAATATTTTTTATAAAATCTTTAATATTCCAAATTTTTTTTACCTCATAATAAGGTTTTTTCTAACAATAATTAGATCTATACACGAAGTGGTTTGGGGAATACTATTAATACAAATATATGGAATAAATTTTTCGATAGGAATAATAGCTATATGTATACCTTATATTGCTGTAAATTCAAAAGTTTTTGCTGAACAATTAGAAACTATTGACTACAAAAGTTTTGAATCTATAAGTCAAATAAATGCACCTAAATTTTCTTCTTTACTAACTTTAATATGGAATCCAATAATAAATACATTTAAAAACTTTGGTTTATATCGATTAGAGTGTTCAATAAGAAGTACGGTGATTTTAGGACTTTTTGGGATTGGAGGAATAGGTACCAGTATTTTTTTATCTTTCCAAACTTTGAATTTTAGAGAGTTATGGACTTATTTATGGTCCTTGGCAATTTTGATAATTCTTTCTGGATTAATATTCAAAAAAATAAAATTTAAAACTACAAATAAAATCCTATCTATTTTTTTTATTTCAGTTTTTTTCATAACAATATTATTTTCTTTTTCATATTTTCTTTATTTTATTTTTAATAATAATTTTGAAAATTTTAATTCCTTTAGTTCTCTATTTAAATCAAGCTCAGATTTAGGATTATTTGATTTCTTAAAACTTATATTAGAAACAATAATTTTAAGTCTTTTATCAACAGGAATCGCAATTAGTTTACCTCCATTAGTAATAGGAATTTTTAACAACAAAACTTCTAAAATTTTTATAAAAATTTTTGCATTTTTATTACGTTTAATACCTACACCTGTAATACTTCTAACTCTATTAACTTTTAATAATCCTTCTTTATCTTTAGCAGCTTTAACATTAGGTCTCCACAACGCTGGTATTACTAGCAAATTACTTTTTACAAATCTAGATAGCCAAGACAAGAGAAATTATATTGCGATGAAATCTCTAGGAATCTCAAAAAAGACTAGTTGGCTTTTAGGTTTATTTTCTCAACAAGCAAAAAGTTACTTAGCATATTGCGCTTATAGATCTGACATTATTATTAGAGAAACTGCAATTGTTGGGGTTATTGGAAGTGTTGGTCTAGGTTGGCAATTGCAAGAATCACTAAGTTCCTTCGCATGGCAAGAAGTTATAATATTATTGATAGCTTATAGCTTCATCGCAATAGTTGGCGAATTAATAAATGGTAAAATCAAAAATAGTTTAACTTGATTTGTAAGAATAATTTGTTAAATCAAGTAATTATTTTTTCCGGTTATAGTGATTAGTTTACCAAAACAGCTAGTTGTAATTGGAGATAGCTCAGTCTATGGATGGGGAGATAATGAGGGTGGTGGATGGTGTGAGAGGCTTAGAAAAGATTGGTGCAATAACCACAATGGGCCAATTATTTATCAACTTGGCGTTAGGGGAGATGGGATAGAAAAAGTTTCATCTAGATGGGAAAAAGAATGGTCATCTAGAGGAGAAACGAGAAGAAATAAACCTAAAGCAATCCTACTAAATGTAGGTCTTAACGATACTGCAGCAATTGGTCAGATAAATGGAAGACATCAATTAGATATAGATGGATTTGAATATGGATTAGAGAGGCTAATTAATGAAATGAACTCTCAAACAAATGTATTTGTTATTGGTCTGACACCAGTTGACGAAAGCAAAATGCCGTTCGCAGGATGTCTATGGTACTCAAATGTTTTTTGTAATTCTTATGAAAGGAGGATGGAGGAAGTATGCCTCAATCAGAATGTCCCATTTCTTCCTACTTTTAGAGAAATGTACTCTGATAAAAGGAGTAAAAATTGGATTACGCATGATGGGATTCATCTAAATTCCGAAGGTCATTTCTGGCTTTTCCAAAGACTTAAAAGCTGGGAGATTCTTACAAAATGGAAGGAATCCTAGGTCTTTCCAAATATTATTAATTTAAAAAATATGAATATAAAATAAGCGCAAAGATAGCAAAAACAGAAGCAATACTTGTCTGAATAGCATTTACCAATTCATTACTTAATTTATATTTGTTTTGAAATTGAGCACCAATAATACTTTCAGAAAGTGTTGCCAAGAATCCAGAAACTACAACAACTATAAAATGATATTTTGTAAAAATAATTGATAGACGAAGCATTATAAAAGCCATAAATATTGATCCCAAAACACTAGCTAATGTTCCTTCTATACTTATTCCACCTTCAGTTCCTCTATCCACCTTTTTAAGTGAAGTAATTAAGTATGTGTCTTTACCAAATCTTTTCCCAATTTCGCTACCAAAAGTATCCGCCAACTTTGCAGCAAAACTTGCAGCAAAACCTACTTTAAACATCACTACATTGGCAGAATTAAATTTGGTCATAATGGCAAGAAATAATCCTGTAGCTGCAGAGCCCCATACATTCTCAGGACCTCTTCTCCCGCCTCTTTTTTCAGCAATTCCTTGTGCTTTTTTAAATTTAAAACCTATTTTGGTAACGAGAGATCCAAATAATAAATAAATTACGACTGACATCCATCCCTGCCAAGACAAACATCCCCACAAAATTGTGCCTAAGATGCCTGCACTTACCCAACCACTTTTCGTCATCAAAGGAATCTTGCAAAATATATAAATCAAAATAAAATTAATGCAAAAACCTATTAAAAATTGATTTCTAATTAAATCCATATTTATTTAATTCGTTAATTTCAAATCAATTCTCCACTGATTTAGAATTGATGATGCGTTAATACTAGCTGTCGAAGTTCTTAAGATAGTGTCGGAAAGTTTAACAAAGGTAATATTATTTTTATTAAAAAAATCAATTTCTTTAGAGGACCAACCTCCTTCAGGGCCAATTACATTCCAAAAAATACCTCCTTTTTTATTTCCAAATTCTTGTTGTTTTCTTAACCATTGATTTAAGTCATATAGTGTTTCTTCTCTAGTTATAGAAATTGAAATTCTTTCTTGATTATCTCTACTTTTTAGCCATTTAATAATATCCATTCCATTTAAAATAGATGGTTTCCATAATCTCTCACTTTGCTCAACTGCTTCTTTGATAATTAAATTCCATCTCAAAAGTTTTCTAGAAAAATTTAAATTTTTGTTTACCTGTCTTTCTGAAAATAATGGCTGTATAAAATCAATTCCTATTTCAGTACACATTTTTAAAATATCCTCAAACCCACTTTTTGGTATAACAACAGCTATGCCTAATGAGAAAATTTCTTTTTCTTGAAATAAGTAAGGTTTTTTTAATTGAATTATTTCTAAACAATCATTTTTAACTTTTATAGCTTTCCATAATGAACCCTCTCCGTCACCTATAAATATTTCTTTACCATTTTTTATCCTCATTACTTTATTTAAATAATGAGCCTCTTCTTTAGAAAGTTCTAAGTTTTTGTTCTTAATATTTTCAATTCTCTCATGGGAAATAATTAATCTTGTTAAGTCTTCCATCTAAAATACTTAATCTTTAAAAACTAAATCTTCATGTTCTTCAATTGCCCAATCATTATTTTCACCCCCAATAATTAACTCTTCAATTTTTACATAATTATTTGATATCTCATTCAAAGAATTAATTAATATATCTATTGAAATGGAGTCTGAAGTTCCAAAATCAACCCAACATCTTCCCCACAGGTTTTGATATTCCATGATTCCTAAATTATGCATTAAGGCTGGAAGAGATGCATTTTTTTGTTCATTATCGTAGGACATCCAACTTAGATCGGAACCCTCTTCATGAGTTTGCAAATTTTCAGAATTAAATCCACCTAACCTTCCTAAAACGTACCAACTATCAAAAACACCATCTAAATAATTTTTTTCATCTTGAGTTGGCGATTCTGAAAACCTGACCCATATCCAACAATTAAAAGGATCAACTTCCCTAAAAATAATATTCATATTGACTAATATCTTTTTATATTTACAGCTATTATAAGTAAGTTATTACTAGATTCAAATTCATACCTATAACTTAATTAATAATGCTTGATTTAAAAGAAATAGCTTATCAACCCCAAACTGGTGAAAGAAAAATAATTGACAATTTAAATTTAAAAGTTCATGAAAATGAAATCATTTTAATTTGCGGCAATAGTGGTTCTGGGAAAACGACACTACTCGAAATAATAAGCGGATTAACAAATCCACAAAAAGGAAAAATTACTTGGAAAAATAAAATCTTGTCTTCTAGACAAAGAAGATGGTTTTGTGGAGTAGTATTCCAATTTCCTGAAAGATACTTTATAGGTACAACCATTGGGAAAGAATTAAAAATAGGCCATAAATCTTTAAGAGAAAAAAATATAGAAATAATTTTAAATAAAGTTGGTTTGAAAAAAATTAATCTGACTCAACCACCAGAGCAGCTAAGTGGCGGACAACAAAGGCGGTTAGCTGTAGCAGTTCAACTACTTAGAAACCCCTCAATTCTTTTACTTGATGAACCAACTGCTGGATTAGACTATTCAATGAGAAATGATGTGAAGAATTTAATTCTTGATTTAAAAAATAAAAATACAATTATTATTGTTACTCATGAACCTGCCTTATTTGAGGGAATTCCTTCTAGGATATTATTCTTGGAAAAAGGGAAAATCAAAAATTTTATGAAAGAAAATCATGCCGGATAGGATAGTTCGGGCTACTGCAGCAAATGGAGGAATAAGATTAGTTGCGGTCTTAACAACAGAATCTTCTTTAGAAGCAAAAAAAAGGCACGGTCTTTCTTATTTAGCCACCTGTATCTTAGGAAGAGCATTTAGTGCTTCACTACTTTTGGCAAGCTCGATGAAGATAATGCATGGGAGAGTTACTTTAAGAGTTAGATCTGACGGACCTTTAAAAGGATTGCTAGTTGATGCAGGTAGAGACGGAAAAGTTAGAGGTTATGTAGGGAATCCTAGTTTAGAATTAGACCTAGTCAAAAAAGGTAATAATAAATATTCTTTTGATTTTACAAAAGCATTAGGTAGAGGATATTTAAATGTAATTAGAGATAGTGGATTTGGAGAACCCTTTACAAGCACTGTTGAATTAGTAAATGGAAATATTGCTGAAGACTTAGCTTCATATTTATATCATTCAGAGCAAACGCCCTCTGCTGTATTTATTGGAGAAAAAATTCAAAATAAAAGTGTTATTTGTAGTGGTGGCTTATTAGCTCAAGTTCTACCTAAAAAAGATACTGACCCACTACTAATCTCATTACTTGAAGAAAGATGTAAAGAAATTAATTCTTTCAGCGAAGACCTATTTAAGTCAAAAGATAATCTTCTTTCGTTAATTAGAAATATATTTCCCGATATTGACGATAAATCAATCTCTGAAAAAGCCCGTTCCCAAGCAGTGAGTTTTAAATGCAAATGTTCCAAACAAAGAAGTTTAAATGCGATGAAAATACTAGATAAAAGCGAGTTAGAGGATATCCTCAAGAAAGATGGCAAAGCGGAGTTGGTTTGTGAATTTTGTAAAAATAAATATCTTATAAATTATGAAGAAATTAAATCGATGATAGAAAATCAATCATAAAAGAATTATGCCTAGCCATAAAATAACCATGGCTGGAATACTTTGAATTTTTTGTATTGATAAAGAGTTGTTTGATACTTCCTGGATGAAAGAATTATTTTCAAGTAATCCACCAAATATTAATCCTATCGAGAGAAAGGTAACGCTCCAACCCAGAGAACCTATAAATCTTTTCCCCGATTTAATTTGAGTATAGGTAAGTATTAATGTTGAGATAGAGAGTAAAAGTCTATTATTAGAGTCTGGACTGATAAATAACAAAATTAAAAATAATAGCCCAACAGATATTTTTATTGAAAGATTATCAAATGATGGGGTAGTTATTTTTGGCAGACTATACTGACTTGTATTTTTAGAGTTATTATTTAAATTTTTTATCTTAGAAAGAAGTGGGAAATTATTATTGGTAAATTGATTAATTTGTTTTTCTTTTTTTGAGGCACTCACAGCTTCATAGCTTACATTTCCTGATTGCCTGGCTTTCAAACTCCCCATGAGTAATTGATCAAAGGAAGATTCTATTTTCGCTTTTAAAATTAAATCTTCACCAGCCTCTTTAACTTTAATATCTCTAGCCTTCTGAATATCCTCAAAAGCAGCACCTTCTTTTACACCTAGAATTTCATAAGGCGATTTTTCGTTATTATTTTTACTACTGTTTGAATCCAAAATTTTTTACCAATACTAACAGATTAACTAATTTTATAATCCATTAAGACTTTATAAAACAATTGGTTCGACTCCACTAACAACGGGCGCAACTTTGTTTAAATTTAATTGATTATTGTCTTCAACAAATTGATTTAGATTCCACTCATTTTTGAAAAGAATAACTGGCCTATTCCAACAATCTTTAACTATTTTACAGTTGAATATTCTGCCTAGTTTTTCAATGGCTGGCCATCCATCAGAAATCCATCTAGCCAATTGATATGGCATTGCTTCAAGATTTGCATCTACACCATATTCACTTTTTAATCTGTGAGTTACTACCTCCAACTGCAATTGACCAACAGCTGCGAGTATAGGGTCTCTTTTACTCTCATCAAAGTCATAAAGAATCTGAACAGCACCTTCTTCTCGAAGTTCATTAACACCCTTTCTAAAGTTTTTAAATGCTGAGGGATTTGGATTCCTTAGCCAGCTGAATATTTCAGGACTAAAGGATGGTATGCCCTCATATGCCAGATGTGCTCCTGTATAAAGAGTATCTCCAATAGAAAACATCCCAGGATTATTTAAACCAATAACATCTCCAGGGTAGGCATCATCGACTACTTCTCTATCCTGCCCAAATATTTTTTGTGGTCTTGATAATCTGATTGTTTTCCCAGTTCTGGAATGTTTAACTGACATATCCTTTTCAAATTTGCCACTACAAACTCTTATAAAAGCGACCCTATCTCTGTGCTTTGGATCCATATTTGCCTGAAGCTTAAAAACAAACCCACTAAATTCATCGCTTGCAGGTTCAATATCCCCTTTATTACTATTTCTTGAAGTTGGTTTTTGTGCCATTTTTAAAAAACTATCTAAAAATGGCCTTACCCCAAAATTAGTCATGGCAGATCCAAAGAAAACTGGGGTTAAAGAGCCATTAAAAACTTTTTCTTTTTCAAATTTAGATCCTGCCTCATCAAGAACTTCCAATTCTTCGAGTGAGTTTTCAAGTAAATCTCTCTCTACATATTTTGATAGCTCTTTATCTTCAAGACTTAATCTTTTCTCATTCGATTGTTTCCCTCTAACTGCTTTATCAAATAAAATCACCTCTCTCGAAAATCTATCAATTACCCCTCTAAATTCCTCACCACTCCCAATAGGCCAGTTTATAGGTAGGGTATTTAATCCAAGTTCTGATTCAATTTCATCAAGTAAAGAAAATGGCTCTCTTCCTGCTCTATCCATTTTATTTATGAAAGTAAATATTGGTATTTTTCGCATCTTGCAAACTTCAAACAATTTTCTAGTTTGAGGTTCTAGTCCTTTAGCAGCATCTTCCAACATAACTGCATTATCAGCAGCAGCTAATGTTCTATAAGTATCTTCGGAGAAATCTTGGTGTCCTGGAGTATCTAATAGATTAATTACTGATCTTTCATATTCAAATTGCAATACAGTTGATGTAATAGAAATACCTCTTTGTTTCTCAAGTTCCATCCAGTCTGAGGTGGCTTTTCTCTGATTGCCCCTAGCTTTTACTGCTCCTGCCTGTTGAATGGCACCTCCATACAAAAGAAGCTTCTCGGTAAGAGTCGTTTTCCCAGCATCTGGATGTGAAATAATAGCAAAATTTCTTCTTTTATTTACCGCATCCAGTATTTCTTTATTATTTAGAATTTTAGTACCTAAGCTCATTTATATAATATAGGGGCCTTTCACTTAGTTCTTAAACAATACCATAGACTATTAAATAATTTTCACCCTCTTCAAACACATCTAAAGAGGATAGATCATTCTCTAAAGTGAAATTTTTTAACTCTTTAAAAGTATAAGAAGCTCTTAAAGATGCATAATAATCATTAGTTAAAATCTCATTATATTTAGTTGAACATTGTGCTTTGAGTTCTAAAGCGGACTTTTCATCTAATGGCCTTTTTAAGTCCTTGTGAAAATTTACAGTGATATTACTAGACAAACTTCTTATTGTGTTGAAGAAATCTTCAAGATTGGTAATGTGATGAATCAAACTGTTGCTTACAAGTAAACTAATTCTTTTTTTAAGTAAAAAATTTTTTGATTTAATGTCTTTGATATCAGAGCAAATGTAGCGTAAATTTTTTAATTTTTTTTGATTAGTAGAAATACTTTTATTATATTCTGCTCTCAAAATCATCTCTTTAGAACCATCTATTCCTAAGACTTCAGTATTAGGCCATTTTATTGCTAACTTCTCAGAAATATTTCCTGGGCCGCATCCTAAATCAACTATTAAATCTTTTTCCCCTAAAGAAATATTTTTTCTCAAAAGATATTGATTTATTTGATTAATTAGATTTACTTCCCCTTCTGAAAAATCAGCTTCGTCATAAGAAATGACCTGCTTTTTTTCTTCCATTAATTCAGGTTCGGGGACTCTTTCCATATCCTTTCTTGAAACAAAGATTTCATATTAAACATAATTCTACACAAACCGTTAAATAGTGGTAAGAATGGTTGCAGACGCCACAGGTAGAGTTATTCTTCCAGTACAGGTTATTTACATACATTTTTTATCGTGACTGTTGCACCAAATAAAGCTTCTTCAGAGAGCAATTCCAATAATCTTAAAAAAGATGACTTTCCAAAGACTGCCCCAGCTGCTTATCCTGTTTTTTTCAGGTCTTACAGTAGGAAAACTACCTCTGGCAAAAGGGAGAACTGGAGTGAAGTAGGTGAAAGAAATTTATCAGGCTTAAAAGAATTAGGAAAACTTTCTGATGAAGAATTGATCCTAATGAGAGAGATGCAAAGTAACCAAAAAGCCCAACCTTCAGGGAGATGGTTATGGATTGGAGGGACTTCTTGGATTAATAAAAACCAAAATTTCTCTGGGGCATACAACTGTACTTCAACAAACTTAATTGATTGGGAAGCCTTTGCTTTGATGATGGACTTAGCAATGATGGGATGTGGGACAGGTGCAATAATTGAGCCTCATTTTATAAACAATTTACCTACGGTAATAAACAAAATAAATATTAAATCAGTTAGTGAAGTTGGAATTACTCCTAAAGATCAAAGGGAAGAAAAATCATCATTAGAAATCAAAGGGAAAGACCTTCATATCAAAGTTGGAGATAGCAGAAGAGGATGGGTAGATAGCTATAGATATCTTCTTGAGGCATCAAGTAACGAGAGTCTTGAAAGAGAAATTGATGTTTATATTGATTTGGAGGATATTAGGCCTGCTGGAGAATCATTAAAAGGTTTTGGTGGTATGGCAAATCCTATCAAATTGAAAGATCTTTACTCTAGAGTCGCATCACTTCTTGGAAAGGCAATTGGCAGGAAATTAAGTACAGTAGAGTGTTGTTTATTAATTGATGAAGCTGCAGTAACCATAGTTGCTGGGAATATAAGAAGAAGCGCTGGAATGAGACAATTTGCCTCAGATGATAAGGAAGCCGCATCAGCAAAAGAAAATTTATGGAGTCAAGATGAGAATGGTAATTGGAGAATAGATCCTGAAAAAGATGCTCTCAGAATGGCCAATCATACTAGGGTTTACCATACAAAACCCACTTACCAAACTATTTTGGATGCAGTAACAAAACAATTCCATTCAGGTGAAGGAGCCATTCAATTTGCTCCAGAAGCAATCGCAAGGTCAAATGCAGATATTCTCAAAGATGATGAATTGAGAAAAGAATTTATTGAAATCTACTCAGAACAAGGCAAGGATGAAGCGAGAAATTGGATAAATAGTAGTTATGGACCTTTTTCAGAAGAAGAGTTAGACCACAGGATGAGCCGATATGGACTTAACCCTTGTGGGGAGATCTTAGGAAATGATTTCCATTGCAATTTGGCTGAAGTTCATTTAAATCAGATTGATCCAGGAAATTTTGAAGAGCAAAAAAAAGCTTTTAAAGCAGCCGCTCTTTCTGTAGCATGCTTACTTAATCATGAATTTGAAGTTGAGCGTTACAGAAAAAGTAGGGATTATGATCCTATTGTAGGAGTGAGTTTCACTGGATTATTTGATTTTTGTGTCCATGCCTTTGGGACGCCATGGTTGAAATGGTGGGAAGCAGGAAGGCCAAATAGCGAAGAAGGGAAGGTCTTCAAAGAAAAGGAAGCTAAATTCTTAGATTCTTGGAGAAAAATAGTAAAAGAAACTGTATGGGAATATTGTGATAAGCATAATCTAAGGAGACCAAATAGGTGCACAACAGTTCAGCCAGCTGGAACTAAAAGTCTTCTTACTGGAGCAGCTCCAGGATGGCATCCTCCAAAGGCTCAAAGATTCATAAGAAGAATAACTTTCAGGAAAAATGACCCAATCGCTTTAGCTTGCATGGATTATGGTTACTCAGTTGTTCCATCTCAATCTGATAAAGATGAAAATGGTTGCTTGCTAGATAATCCATTTGATCCAAGATGTACAGAATGGTTAGTTGAAATCCCCACAGAAGTTAGTTGGGCAAATATAGACGGCGCAGACCAAATAGACATCAATAATTTCTCAGCATTAGCTCAATTTGATTTTTACATGCAAGTGCAGAAATTTTACACAGAGCATAATACCTCTGCAACCGTAGAATTTAGAGAAAATGAAATCGAGGATTTAGCTAAGGCTATTCATGATGCAATAGAAAATAATGAGGGATATATTTCAGCAGCATTGCTAGCTAGATTTAGTGCTAACGCTACTTTCCCGAGATTACCCTTTGAACCAATAAGTAAAGAGGAATATATATCATTGCAGAATAAAGTAATAGAAAGGAAAGTCAATAACGATTTCTTTGACGCGCTTAATAAATATGATGTTGGAGAACTATCTGAAGCAGGACCAGCAGGTTGTGATTCAGATAAATGCCTTCTCCCTCTGGCTAAACCGAAAGATTAAGTTTTAAATTTTTTGTAAATAATAAGTATTAATTAGTTTTTAAAAAATTAATTTATAGCTACCTCTTGAATAGGGACATAAATTATTGATGACATTCAGCCTAAATATCAGGAACTTATTTAATGATTCCTCAACTCATGCCTTAGTGGACGAGCTAAGAAAAAGAACATCAGAAGAGGATATCTTAGATTTTGAGGAAAAATTTAACTCCAAAAACGAAAAAAATCTACACATTTACATATGTAGATTTCTAAAAAATAGATCAATATCCAGAGGGCTAGCCTCTAGATGGTTAATGACCATAATTGAAAACAAAGAATCAAAAATTGATGCTTTGCAAAAATTAAATAATTAGGTCAGCCCTGATAGTTTCCATAGAGCAATTCCAAAAATTGAGAACCCCATAATAAAAGTAAAAGCCAAAGCATTTACCAATTGAACTTTATCATTCATTCTGTTTGCGAATGGTAATAATTGGGCAAATAATGGAGTCTCTTCAACTATTGCGGATTTTTTTACTGTAGGTTTTTTGCTTCTAGAAAACATAAAACAAATTTTATAATCTTAAGAATTTTACATTTAAAAGTTCATTAAATAAAAAATACTTCTCAAAAACGAACAAAATGTAACCTGCAAGAAACTACATAAAGAAAAAGATAAATTTCTTTATTAGGAGCCAATTTCATTATTGAAGTATTAAGTTTATTTATTAAAGGCCTAGACAAATAATTTTCTTGAATGTTATTATAAAATTGTAGCAACCGCTACCAAAACGTTCAACTTGCGTCTAGCAAGCCGCAAATCGACTTAAGCCATGGAACGGGGACTTAAGCGAAACCGGAGCTTAAAAAATGACTCTAATTTACAGAGGACAAAAGTACGTCCAGAACAAAGCAGCAGCTAAAAAGCAGCATATCGAACTAACTTACAGAGGAAAAGCTTACACAAGCTAGTTCATTTATCCAATAAAAAAACCACTTTTAGTGGTTTTTTTTGTCCAAACTTAATCTAAAAAAATCACTTAATGCTTCTAACAAGTATTAAACTAATATGATTTAATTGCATTTATATATTTGATAACTATGGCAGACCAGAAACCTTTATTTAAAGCACCTTATGACATAAAAGATGTAGGTGCTCTTTTCGCCATAGTTGCCTTCGTTTTAATAATCGCTGCCATAGTTGGAAATAACTTATTTGGTTTATTTCAACAAAATGTCAACTTCGGATGATTTATTGCTAGCCTACTAGATTTTTTGTGGACTAAATGTGACTAATGATAGACTTTTAACTCATCATAATTAATAAAAATTCCTATCTCAAACTAGATTCTTGAAATGATTTTCAAATCTTTGAATTTATAGATTATGGCTAATTTCTTATGTTATGGTTTTAAGTTCAATAAAACTGAATAACCAGTTGGAGGTGTCGTCGAGTGGTTTAAGGCTCTAGTCTTGAAAGCTAGATTTAGTTTTAGTTATACCAGCGTTTTGGAAGATAACTTGACGTGCAGTTCCGGATCAGTTCCGAAAAATTTAACCATCTTTTGATATAATTAAAAAGCTAAAAATTAAATATTTTTCGCCTGGAGGGGTGGTCGAGTGGTTTAAGGCTCTAGTCTTGAAAACTAGCGTGTCTGCAAGGGCACCGTGGGTTCGAATCCCACCCCCTCCGTTCTATAAAAAAAGCAAATGAAATTCAACCAAATAATATAAACGCCTTTTTGATACGTTCTTGTTAAGATGTGATTTATTTACTTATGAGTAAAGGATTCGCAACAGATAATTTAACATCAAAAAATTTGAAAAAAAAAGTTATTTCAAATGAACCTCAAGGAAGATTGATATCTTGGTCTCCTTGGCCACCAGCTAATTTTCAAAGAAGATATCCAGCTTTCCCTTTTGTTCTTACAATATTGATCATAGTAATCGGGCAATGGTATCTATCTCTTCTAAGATAACTGAACATGGTTTTTGTCTTTAAATTTCAAATAAATTGAGTTTGAGAATTTATTTTGTTTTTTTCAATTTTATTATTAGCCCATCTTCAGGCGGCAATAATCCCAGTATTATTAGGCATTAGATCGATCAAAAAATTCATACACATTTGCAAGAGTGAATTGATACCTTTGGGTTTTATTTTTTTAGGATTGGCATCAATTTCTGAAATGATAGATCATACCCAAACATCCTGGATTTATGTAGATCATTCCTCTATATTTAATTGGTTATTTTATTCTTTCCTATCTTTAGGTCTAACATGTTTATCAATATCAGTTATAAAAAATAAATTTATTCAAAAAACTAATTTTTGCATTTCTATTTGTTCAATAATCTCGTATTTTTTATTTGATAAAACGATTGCTCTTCTTTTTCAAGTAATAATAAGTATCTTTCTAATTTTAAATTGGCAAAGAGTTTTTAAAGATTGGCTTTTTATCCTTTACCCAATATTTGGTATTTTTTTTACGACTTTCTTTGGAACAAGGCTTTCAATTAGTGGCGATCAATTTTGGCATGTTTTAATAGGCCCATCCGGAACAATTAGCGTTCTTACCTTTTATTTAGTATTAAAAAGATCGGGCAAAAAATTTACTTAAGATTCTTATGAAAATATTTTTATTTGTAAGTTTTATAGTGTGCTTAGTCACAATAAATTCTCCAGTTGAAATCTTTGCTGATACGGCACTTGATGTTTACATGAATGATTTTTATTCTAAATCGAATGAGGCTAGCCAGATTCTTAAAGAAATCGAAAATAGTCTAAAAGAGGGAACAAGAAAAAAAGTATGCTCTAGGCAAAGAGAGGCAGCAAGATTAGGACTATTAGCTAATAAATCATTAATTAAAGCCTTTGAAATAGAGGGCGCTAATCCACCAATGAAAGCGATTAATGCAAGTCAACAAAGATGGGAATCTATTCTGAATGAGTGCTGAAGAAAGTCAGTAAATCTATAAAATCTTTTTAAATTTGCATTCTTACAGATTTACTAATTAAGGGAATTTCAGGTTCAACTCCATAAATACATTGAGAAATCGAATATATAAAAATACATAGTGTAAATATAAAAATTATTGAGCCTAATTCAACTATGGGAAATATTCTCAAGAAATATGAAATTATAATTAAGGCAATATCAATAAGTAATGCTTGGCATGCGTTATATCTAACGAAATAGGGAACATTTTGATTTCTTGCTAATCCAGCAAACAAAATTATAAATAATAAAAAACTACCAAAAGGCAAAGATTTTTCAATTATTGCTATCGGGAAAGTTAATAATAATAGTATTTTTAAAAATGAATATTTATAGAACAAATAATATCCAAAAGGGATTGATGCCTTTAATGGCAAAGTGTACAAAAATATTGATGAGAGTCTTTGGAATATCTGATTCAATATATTATTGAAATTTCATATTTATATTTTAACTTAATTTTTCTGAACTTAATAAAAGACTTAGCCTTGAAAAAATCAACTTTGGCAGATGGTTATTAAATATTAGATAATTGATTAAGGTTCATAATTCAAAATGCGTATCCTACATACAATGTTGAGGGTTGGAGATTTAGATAAATCCATTGATTTCTACGTCAATAGATTAGGAATGAATTTATTAAGAAA
Source organism: uncultured Synechococcaceae cyanobacterium (assembly GCA_902572395.1). GTDB lineage: Bacteria > Cyanobacteriota > Cyanobacteriia > PCC-6307 > Cyanobiaceae > Prochlorococcus_A. The sequence continues at coordinate 536 of CACGFX010000011.1, read as the reverse complement.
AAAGGATTACCCTCATGGAAAATTCACTTTGGCATTTGTCGGTTATGGTTCAGAGAAAGAAAACACAGTAATTGAATTAACTTATAACTGGGACAAAAAGTCTGAAGACTATGAGCTTGGAGATAAATATGGTCATATAGCTATTGGAGTAAAAGATATTCATCTAATTTGCCAAGGATTAGAAAATAATGGTTGTAAAATAACAACCAAACCTAAAACAATGAAAAACAGTACTACTGTCTTGGCTTTTGTTGAGGATCCTGATGGTTATAAAATTGAACTTATTGAAAGAGATTAAAAGCCAAGAAGTCTTTAATTAAATAAACACATAACTAAAATTTAAAAAAGATTAAATTATCTAATGTATCTTTATCAATTAAAAAAAAATATCCCTAAGATCATATTGGATAATAGTCAGCAGTTTCAATAGTTGTAAAAGATTATTCCTAAGATGAGGAATTATTAAAAATTGAATTCTAACTTTATACAATCTACACTAAATCAATACAGAATAAGTAGACAATCTATTTAGATTT
>CACGFX010000010.1 GCA_902572395.1 uncultured Synechococcaceae cyanobacterium | reverse complement strand
GCACATAAAACTGATAAAAAAGGAAAAGCAAAAATCTTAAAGTTATTTTTTTCTGAGGAATAGGAGTTTTCCTCTTTAAAATCGTTTCCTTTTCTGAGAATTATGAATAACGAAATCGTTACTATAATTATCCCAACCCATGATTTAGTTGTTAAATTTTCATTAATAAAAAATTCCCCTGACAAAGCTGCCATTAAGGGAGAAAGAGTTTCTATAGATAAAGTTTTTCTAGTGCCAATTGTTTGTAGTGACTTTAAATAGAAAGTATCACCTAAACCAATACCTATTATTCCACTTATTATTAAGATATATATGTTTTTTAATTCTGTTATAGAACTTAGATTAATAAAAGCAGGTATAAAGACTAAAAAAGCTATTATATTTTTTATTAAATTTATATCTATTGATTTATATTTTTTGGTTTGCGTGCGCCAAATAAAGCACGCAAAAGTCCAAGATGTAGCGGCTCCTAAAGCAGAAAGTATTCCAATCAAAACGAATAATTTTTAGAAATTTTATTTTATAAATTGAGTAAATGCTAAAAAGGATACATAAACAAGAATCAAAATGCCTGGTATGTACTGAATTAGTGATTTGAAACTATTTTTTTTCATATTTTTTAAATAATCTATTTTAAACAGTTTTTTTATTATTAGGGTACAAACTCTCTAACTTCTTTCTTCTTTGAACTTTCGCATTAATTCTTTCCTCTTTTTCTTTTTTCTTGATCTCATCATTTATCTTGTTTTGTCTATATCCAAACCAAAGTAGAACCCAAATAAAAGAAGTTATTAAAAGAAGAGCAGTATATTGACCAGTCATGGGAAAACTGGCCTCAGAATATTTAACGTAAGAAAATATTGGACTCATTTAATTAAGTTAAAACATAAAAATAACGACCGCGTTGGTTTTTCTATAAATTTATTAATTAGTGAATTGCAGCTATTTATTATGTAGTTTTAAAGTTTTTTATTAATTTTTTTTATGGTTTTTGAAGTAATTTTTCTTTATAACTCCTTGCTATTATCAAATTGAAGCATATTAAATAATAAGTTTTTGGAACCTTTTGATTTGGCAGTCGTTGGAGGCGGTGCAGCCGGTTTTATGACAGCAATAACTGCTGCTGAAAATGGAGTAAAAAGAATAATAATTCTTGAAGGCACTTCAAAACTTATGGAGAAAGTAAGGATTAGTGGAGGTGGAAGATGTAACGTCACTAATGCGACATGGATACCTAATGAACTAATTGAGAATTACCCCAGAGGTGGAATTCAGCTCTTGGAATCATTTAATCGTTTTGCTGCTGGAGATGTATACGATTGGTTTGAGAAAAAAGGGTTAAAATTAAAAATTGAGGAAGATCTAAGAGTATTCCCCGTCTCTAATTCTTCTTCAGATGTTATTGATTGTTTGAGAAAAAGTGCTTTATCAAAAAACGTAGAGATAATAACAAAATTTTTTGTAAAGGAAATTTCAAAAACTCCAGATAATATATTTAATATTTTTAGTCTTAAAAAAGCAAAGGTAACTTCAAAAAATATTATTCTTTCAACTGGAGGTAATCCAAGCGGATATAAATTAGCTCAAAATCTTGGACATAACATTGTTAAACCTGTGCCATCGCTTTTTACTTTTTCTACAAAAGAACCAAATTTGGATGAATGTAGTGGGGTATCGATAAAGGGCATAGATATAGAAATTGAATTAAACAATAAGAATTTTCAAAATAGAGGCGATTTACTAATAACTCATTGGGGTTTTAGTGGACCAGCAGTATTAAAACTTTCATCAATTGCAGCAAGGGAACTTTATAACCAAAAATATAAATTTAATCTAATCATTAAATGGTCCGGTCTAAGTTATGAGGAGTTAAAAGAAAAAGTTAAATATTTAAGATTAAATAAAGGCAAGGTGAATCTAATAAACAGTAGACCTGTTCCACTATTAACAAAAAGATTATGGATTTTTTTATTAAATAAAATAGGTATTGATAAAGAGAAAAAGTGGTCTGATTTAATAGCGGATGAAAGAGAGAAAATGATAAATATTCTAATGAAGGACAAATACATAATTTCGGGCAAAGGACCATTTGGAGAGGAATTTGTTACTTCTGGAGGCGTAAAAATTAATGAAGTCAATTTTAAAAGTATGGAGAGCTTAATTTGTCCAGGATTATTTTTTTCTGGAGAAGTTTTAGATGTTGATGGGATCACAGGTGGATTTAATTTTCAACATTGTTGGACAAGTGGATGGATAGCTGGGATGGCAGTCTCAAAGTTTAAGCATTAAGTAACAAATCTATAAGTAACAAATCAATAAGTTTATCTTTTTTTTATTAAGTATTAGACGAAAAAAGTTTTTTGAAGAAACTTTAATTTTAAAGTTTTAATTATTGGTGAAGATTAATGCAGAATCTTGTATCAAAAAAAGAAGAAGAGGAAAGAAGATTAAAAGCTTTAGCAGAATATAGGATTTTGGGAACCAAGCCAGAATCATGTTATGACGATATTACAAAAATTGCTGCTACAACCTGTAATGTGCCTATTTCTTTAATGACTTTGGTAGATAAAGATAAACAATGGTTTAAATCCAAAATAGGACTTCAAATTTCAGAAACTAGAAGAGATTGGTCTTTTTGTACACATGCAATAAAAGAAAATAGTCCATTAATTATTCATGATGCTTTCCAAGATGAAAGATTTATAAATAATCCATTGGTAACTGGAGATCCAAAGATTCGTTTTTATGCAGGTTTTCCCCTTAGAAATAGTGATGGTAATAAGCTTGGAACTCTTTGTGTAATAGATAGAAAGCCAGGCAATCTAACAACACAACAATTTAATATTATGGAATTATTATCCAAGCAAATAGTTTCATTTTTAGAGCTTAGAAAAAAGTCATTAAATTTGCTAGATGCATTATCTAATTTGCACAAGCAAGAAGGGATTTTATCTGTATGCTCATATTGCAGAGAAGTGAAAAATAAGGAGGGGGATTGGATGCATTTAGAAAAATATCTTTCAAAAATTAGTGATATTAGATTTAGTCATGGGGTTTGTGATAATTGTATGGAAAAACATTTCCCAGATGTAATCGAAGTATGGAATAAAAAGGATTTTTTTGAAGATGGTCAAAAAAGGTTTTTAGATTCTTAGATTCAATACCTTACTTTCGATTGTTTAATCTATTTTCTAAACAAATTCTTTATTTGGTGGTTAGTATTGTATAAATTTTGACTAGGAAATGTTATTAGGAACTTTATTAACTGGTGAAATTGCTAAAAGTGCATTAGTAGCATATGTTCATTATTTAGGAATTATATTGTGTTTCGGTTCTCTTTTGTTCGAAAGATTGACTCTCAAAGTGGGTCTTAATAGAAACGAGACGATCTCAATGATAATTGCAGATGTGGTTTATGGTTTGGCAGGAGTTGCAATATTAGTTACTGGGATTTTGCGTGTTAAGTATTTTGGTCAAGGAGGTGATTTCTATACAGGTAATCCTGTGTTCTGGATAAAGGTTTCTCTTTACATTCTGGTGGGATTACTTTCTTTATACCCAACAACAACTTATATCTTATGGGCCATTCCATTAAGTAAGAATAAATTACCTGAAATATCTGAGAATCTAGTTAAAAGGTTCAGACTCATCATTACTACTGAATTAATCGGCTTTGCAACAATACCTTTGTTTGCCACTCTTATGGCTAGAGGTGTAGGTTTAGGTTGAAAAATTCATTTATAGAAAGAAAATGTTTAATAAGTGCTAACAAACTATATAGATGGAGTTTAAGTTATAAGATTTCTAAATCTACAAAGGAAATTATTTTTATTGGTTTGAATCCCTCATTATCTGATGAAGTTTTCTTAGATAATACAACAAAAAAGATTATCAAAATTTCGAAAAACAATAATTACGGCAAAGTAAAATTAATAAATCTATTTGCTCTTATTTCAAGCAAACCAGAAAAACTTTTTAATCACAAAAACCCTGTGGGTTATCTAAACAATAATCATATTTATAAAAACTTAAAACACTGGTCTGAAAATAAAAATTGTGATTTATGGTTAGGTTGGGGTAATAAAGGGAAATTTCTAAATAGAAATAAAAAAATAGCAAAAAAAATAATGCAATATAATTTAATTAGGAAAAATAATTTTGATAAACCTCTTGGACCGCTTTTTATTAAAAAAACAATCAAAGATAATCCAATACACCCTTTATATTGTTCTGATAATTCAATCCTCCAATCTTATTTTTAGGTACTAAGGTTCAAATGCAAACCAGCTTTTTAAGCTATTCCATTAAATATGTGTTAATTTCTATTTGGTAATTAAAACTTATATGAAAATTTCAAAGCAATTAAATAAATTAAAAAACTTAAACGTTGAGGCAGAAAAATGTTCTACAAGAGAAGAAGCAAAAAAAATAATTTATAAAGCAAATAAAGCACAAAGCAAAATTAACAAATAAAAAGTAATTTCACTTATTCAAAATTTAAAATTTTCCAAAATATTTAATTTACACAAATACCCCATATTTATTTCTGAGTATTTATGTCTTTGAAAATAATTAAAATAAGGAAATCTCACGAAAGATTTAGCACGACTAGAGAATGGCTAAATTCGATGCATTCATTTTCTTTCGCAGAGCATAGAGATCCAAAATGGGATAATTTTGGAAAAATTAGAGTTATAAACGAAGATATTATTTCTCCTAATGCAGGTTTTAGTACACATTCTCATGCAAATATGGAAATAATTACTGTCGTAACAAAAGGAGCAATAACTCATAGAGACTCGTTAAATAATCTTGGAAAAATTCACAAAGATGAAATACAAGTTATGTCTGCAGGCACTGGAATCTCTCATAGTGAGAAGAATGAAGAAAATGAGACCTGTAAGTTGTTCCAGATTTGGATATACCCTCAAAAAGAAAATATCGATCCTAGATATGATCAAATTTCATTAAATGGAAACTTGTGGGACAATCTTATTTTTAATTACAAAGACGGTAAAAATAATAAGCTTTTTCTAAATCAAAGTATCTCTTTATGGCGTTGTAAATATAAGCCAATTAAAGAAAAAAAATTGCCATTAAAAATGGATAAATATAATTGGATACAAATAATAGAAGGTAATCTTTTATTAAAAAGTAAAGACTCTAATTCAAATATAAGTCTAGGATCTGGAGATGGCTTGGGTTTTGAAGTTAATTATTATGATGATGTCTCTATAGATACTGAAAAAGAACTAGATTTTCTCTTATTTTCGATGCCTTCCTTATAGTAATCTGTTACTTTTACCCATCAACTCCTTTATTAAATGCATTTAAGGCTTGCAAAGCCATATTAAGGTGAACTTCCATAGCACCAAGAGCAATTAAAGAATTTGGTGATTTATCTTTTAGTAAATTCTCTTTTCTTTTTGATAATTCATTAACTAATTTCTTAGTTGAAGCTTCCCAATTGTTTATTAACTCTTCAAATTCTCTTTTTTCGGGGCTTTCAATTTCTGCTAATTCATCAGAAAAATGAGAATCCTTTTGTGCTTTAAGCATCAAGTAACTTAATTTTTTATGACTTATTGCTTGAGGTAAATTGTTAGATTCACTCATCACTAGTAGTTTATTTATAGTAAAAATCTAACTAATTAAGTGAATATTTGCTAGAGGGGAGACGGTTGTGATGACCGACCTGAAAATTGAAAAATTATACTTCAACAAAAAATGGATTTATTAACCTTCAATTTTTCACTTATTAGTTTCTTGAAATAATCTCCACGCTCTTCATAATTTTTAAATTGATCAAAACTAGAGCATGAAGGTGAGAATAATAATGTATCAACCCTATTATTTTGTAAATAATGAAAAACAAAATTTATAAGCTCTTTTAGTTCAGAAAATTCAAAAATATTTTTTTTAAATCCTTCATTAATAAGCGCCATTTTTAGGACTTTTGAGCTTTCTCCAAAAAGGAAAACGCATTTAACTTTTTTCTTTAAAACTTTTATCCACTCACTATATTTATTCCCTTTTAATCTACCCCCAGCAATGATTATTATTTGACCTTCAATTGAACTTATTCCTGCAATAGATGAATCAAAATTTGTAGCTTTACTATCATTAATTATTTCCAGATAATTATTTTTATATATTGTTTCCATCCTATGAGGTAATTGTTTGTAATTAGATAAAGAATCTTTAATCTTCTTCCCAGATAATCCAACTTTTCTTGCTGCTGCAATTACCAATAAAAGATTTTGAAGATTATGCATTCCTTTTAAAGAAAAATGTTCAAGTTTGAATAATTTCTTTCCTCGCTCAACAATGTACGCTTGATCATCTATCCAATAATCGCATTGAATAAAATTTGATTTATCCAAACTAGTTGTTATCCAAACCCCTCTTGATAGCGAACTGTAGCGATTTCTTAGGTTTTTATCGTCATAATTATAAATTCTAAAATTAGATTTTTCTAGCAAGCTTTTTTTTATGTTGAAATAGTTTTCAAGTGTTTTATGTCTTTCAAGATGATCTTCTGTGAAGGTTGTCCATATTCCAATATTAGGTTTTACTTCTGGAGATATTTCTATTTGATAACTGCTTAATTCAGCTACAACCCAATCAATCTTTTCATGTTTTTTGTAGTGAGCATATTTACATAAAGGTGTACCAATATTTCCAGCAAACGGAGCATATAATCCAGTATCGCATAGTATATGGCTTAGTAGATGAGTAACAGTAGTCTTGCCATTAGTGCCAGTAATACCTATCCAATTTGTGTCTTTTAAAATTTCCCAGGCAACATTAATTTCTCCAATTACTTTAATTCCCTTTTTTTTTAATTCAATAATAGTTATATGGTCATAAGGTATTGATGGACTTACAACAACAGATTCGATCTCTTCCAAAAAAGGTTGAATTTCTTCAAATACAAATTCTTTATTCAGAGAAATTATTATATTAAGCTTTTCTAATTCTGTTTTTTTTTCTAAGAATTCTATCCCATCTTTACTTTCCCAAACAATTACTCTCTTATTGATGCTTCTCAAATACTTGGCAGCCCAAAATCCAGATTTACCTAATCCAATTACAAGATTAATATTTCTTTTACTTGAAAGATTATCTATCATTAAATTTATAATTGTATTTATAGTAATTGTGTTTAATGAGTAATTCAATCATGAGATCTTTCTTCAGTATTTATAGTATTCGCCAAAGAAAAGTTAATTAATGGAAGAAAATACTTCAAAATATTGGTTCTCTTGGTTTTATGAAAAGTGGGAGAAAAATGCTCCAGGTGAATTAATTGAACAAGGTTTAACCCCGTCTCAGATTGCTGAGCGCTTTGTTAATGAAAACCATGATAGTTTTATTAAATTGTCAAAAAAAATTGATGAAAAAAATTATGATGCCTTAACAGAATTTATGAAACTCTCAGAGAGTGAATTACATATCTTGAAGTATTTTCTAAAGTTAGTAAAAATGAAAAATTTATAAGAAGTTTTTAAGTATTTCAAGGCTTTTTTCCCATAAATTTTTTCTTTCTTTTTTATTCATGGCGAAAGGAGAAGTAGGGGAAAGTTTTGGATGACCTCTGAAATTAAATCTAGGACCATAATGATCACCGCCTCTTACCTGTGGTGAAGTAGCTGCAAACAGTTGAGGTAAAGCACCCATCTCAGCAGTTTGAAAAACAGGGCTAAATAATTCCAAGGAGAATATTTCTAATGGACTAGGGTTAGGTTTTTGAGCAGTAAAGAGATTTGTTTTTGCAATCCCTGGGTGAGCAGCTAAAGAAAGTATATTTTTGTGCTTTAAGTTTTCATTTAGTTCCATAGCAAACATTACATTTGCCAATTTGCTATTAGCGTAAGATTCCCACTTGTTGTAATAGTTCTCGGCTTTAAGATTTTTCCAACCAATTTTGCCAAAAAATTGTGCTCCAGAAGTAACCGTTACTATTCTAGATTCTTCTTTTTTTTCAATAATTGGAAGTAGCTTTAGGGTCAAAAGCATGTGAGCTAGATGATTAACTGCAAATTGTATTTCATATCCTTGGGCACTAAGTGTTTTAGGCGGATGCATAATGCCTGCATTATTAATTAGTAAATCCAAATTTTCAAAATCATCGTAAATTTTGGACTGAACTTCAACAACATTTCTTAAATCTGATAAATCTAATTCTAGAGGTGTAAATATTCCTTCAGGATTAAGACCTTTAAGTTTTTTGATAGTTTGATTAGCTTTTGCAAGCGATCTACAAGCTATAACAACATGAGCATTTTTTTCGGCTAAAGCCTTTGCAGTGTAGTATCCAAGACCACTATTTGCACCAGTAATTAGGGCTGTTTTGCCTTTAAGGTTTGGAATATTAGATGTTTCCCAGTTTGAGATTTTAGATCTTGAAACAGTGGCAGTCATTTGTTAATCCTGCAAATTATTTGGGATTTAACCAAAATTTATTTACTTTCTTACTGTAAATACTGGAAGTCAGTATCGTGAGCTCTTTTTAAGGTGCTATTTAATATTATTTTTCAATCGCATATTGCCATTCGTTATTTTGAGATAAACTTTTCTCTCTAAGTAACTGTAATTTCCTACTATTTATTTTTATAACTATCCCATTAGTTGGATATTTCGCAAAAATTTTTTTCTCTAACCAATTTTTTTTATATATTTGGATTTCGCTTGTATTATTTGTGAAGTAACTGTCAGGGGTGCTGAAGCCACATTTTTTAAGATAGTTAAGGGTTTCATATTGATTAAGTCTTCCATTAAGTATTTGGAAACAGCAAAAGCGGAAACTTTCTCCAATCCCTTTCTTATCATTGAGGTATTTTCTTGTAATTCTTTTGGAAATGCCGGCAACTTGGTTTGGAGCGTATAGTTCACCTCTAATTTGAAAATCTCGTTTGATAGGAATACAATCGGGGACATTTTTAACTTGTTTAATTTTGCTTGAGACATCAAATCCTTTTTTTGTAATAGCTTTATTAAACTTGCCATTTATATATCTTATTGCAATAGCACAGCCATCAATTTTTGGTTGAATGCTTAATCTTGTTTTTGTTAATAAACTTTCCAAAAATTCTTTATAGTTTTCTTTGGCTATTTTTGGCAAAAGTTTATTATTTTTTTGATTAAAGAAGTCAGGCCCTGGATCAACAGGAATAAAGAGCTTTTCAAGTTGCTTAAATGCATCGTCCGAAATTATGCCTTCACCTATTCTGTATTGTTCATCTAGATACTTAACATCTCTCACTAATAAATTATTCATAATAATTTTGATAAATATTTAAAAATCTTTTAGAAAAATCATTTAAATAAAGATTTGAAAATTAAAATTAGATCTAAAAAGTAATTGACCACTAAATATCCTCCTACGTAGAGAGCGATTTAAGAGTATAAAATGTACTGATCAGGCGTTTAAATTAAATACTTCAATCATACATATTTACTTAAAAGTGAAAAAAAATTTTTAAGGATTAATTTGCAGGCAAATTTTTGAGATTTCCATCAATACAAAAAAAAATTTTTTAAAGTTATGAGAAAAATGTCATTTTTATTAAAAGCTCAAAATACGTGGGAAAATTTTGCTAAATACAAAATTAATGATTATGCAAAATTAAGAAATTTTGATTTTGGGCCAAATAACGAAAGTTCAGTTTCAAAATTATCGCCTTTTATTTCTCATAGAATATTATCCGAATATGATCTGATTTATGATACTAAAAGTAAGTACAAAATCAAAAATTCAACTAAATTTGTTGAAGAAATATTTTGGAGAGTTTACTGGAAAGGGTGGATGGAAAATAGACCTAAAGTTTGGAGAAATTTTATTTCAGAAAACAATCTCGATTTTGATTATGAGCTATATGAAAGTGCAATTAATGGCAATACAGAATTAGATTTTTTTAATTCTTGGGTCCATGAATTAAAGCAGTACAACTATTTGCATAACCATACAAGAATGTGGTTTGCGAGTACTTGGATATTTAATTTAGGCCTCCCATGGGAATTGGGAGCAAAGTTTTTCTTTAAATATCTTTTTGATGGAGATGCTTCGTCTAATCTCCTTAGCTGGAGATGGGTCGGAGGATTGCAAACGAAGGGAAAACAATATCTTTTTTCATCATCAAACCTCAGAAAGTTTTCAAATAATAGATTTAATGTAGAAAAAATAAGTAATCAGCAAATTTTTCTTGAAGAATCTAATCAAATACCATTTGAAGATGAGATTTATAAAAATGATATGGATCCTAAATCAGATAATCTGATTATGTTTGAAAATGATCTACACCTTGCAACCCTTAAAAATTTACTTCCAAGCTATAAAAAAGTATTTATTATCCTTTTAAAAAATGAACAAAGACAAATTAAATTGTCTGAATCTGTTTTGAAATTTAAACAAGATTTGGTCTCTGAATTTGTAGAGCAATTTGATAATGTTGAACAGATTGACCCTTACTCACTGGAAAACACCTTTAAAAATACCAACCAAATAGACATTATTTATCCTGGAGTGGGAGAAAATTATGATTTCATAACGGAGTTTAAAAATTTACACCATAAAAAAATTTTTAATCTTGTGAGGGATGAAGATTTATTTGCTTGGAAATTTGCTAAAAGAGGGTTTTTTAAATTTAAAGAAAATATTCCAAAAATAAATCAAAGAATACTAGAAAATTTTTCAAAAAATAATCTTTAACTTAGTTGAATTCCTAATCAGAAAATAACACTTTTGATTAGTAAGTATAAATACTTATTTAGGTGCGACTTTTGCTGTTTAATCCACGATGGATACTGTGACTAGTTATTTTTACTTAAGGATAATTATTTTATAGTGCTTTCAACAATTCTCACCAAGTCGTTTAGCAAAGATACTGCTTTATTAATTCTTAGAGTTATAACTGGAACTGTCCTAATACATCACGGTTATGAGAAATTAGCAAATATTGAAAATTTCGCTGATGCTTTTGTTAGACCATTGCATCTTCCGTTCCCAATATTTTTGTCATACATAGCGGCATTCTCAGAAATAGGTGGTAGCTGGTTACTAATTATCGGCTTAGCTACAAGATTCGGAGCTTTAGCAATTGTTGGAACAATTTCTGTAGCTATATATCATGCACTTGTTACTTCTGGTTTTAATATTTTCTTACTAGAGCTTTTACTTTTGTATTTTGCTTCAGCTACTTCAATTGCATTAACAGGGCCTGGTAATTTCTCCTTAGATGAAGTGATTATCAGAATTTTGAAATCAGAAGATGAAGAGGAAATTATAGCGACAACAAAATCAAAAAATTCTAAGGAAGTTGAAATTAAAGAAGAAACAAGTAAAGGTGGTCTATTTCAATTTCTGCAAGCAAACATACTCTCAGATACCTCAAGCTAACTTTTTAGGATAAAGATTATTGATTAGCTCTAACCTTTTGCGATAATTGTTTCTCTTCTCAAGTTTTATCTTGATTGTTGCTTCAGAAATACTTATAAACAGCCCTATAGCAGTTACCCAAGATAAAAAAATAAAAGGGTTTTCTGAAACTTTTGAGAAATTCATATGTATAATACTTCTTATTTTAAACTGACTGATCAATATATGTTTTTCAACCTAAATATACAATTTAGAAATATTTAAGGATTAATTTCAACTTTTTCCCATTTCTTAATCTTTTCCCAAAGATATCGTTTATGAATAGGCTGTTCTAATTTAAGAAGATCTACTGAATCGATTTCAAAATTTAGAACTACAAAATTTTCCGACTTGGGTTGATTGGATAATATTTCATGAGAAGATTGGACTTTTGGGTTTATTCTCTTTCCAGGTGATCCCCAAAACCAAGAAGATTTTGATTTTTCTGATAATAAATCCCAATAATTTTTGTTATCACTTAATTCACGTATTTTTCCTTTGAATCTATATTGTGATTTGGTTTTCAAAAAGAACCATAATATTTCTGCATTAGGGTTAAATTTTAAATGCCCAATTTTTTCACTTCTTCTATCTGTGAAAATAATCATTGAACTATCTTTATGCCATCCTCTGAAAACAACTGTTCTTAATCTTGGCTTATTTTCTTCGCTGACTGTTGCAAGCTGTATCCATCTATTAGAGGGTGATTTGCCCTCTTTTTTTCTAGAAGATTTTAAATATTGCCTCCAACTGGGTAAGTTGTTATCAGGCATTTAATTTAGGCAATATAAGACCACTTTTCTTTTTGTATTCTTCGAATGAATCATATTTTGAGAGCGATTTATCTTTTTTTATCATTCTTGGTAGAAAAACTATAGAGAAAAATATTGCAAGAATTACTAATGGAATGAAACTAATTGAAAGTATGGCGAATGATAGATAAATTAGTATTTCACCTAGATAATTTGTATTTCTTATATTTTTGAAAAATCCTTCTTTAATTAGATCTTTTTTTAATTTAAGAGAAAAGTATTTTTGAGCATCACTAGCAAAGTGTAGAAACACACCAATTATATTTATAGATACAGATGCAGCTATTACGATATTTGGAACAGATTTTTGAGATGAGATAAGAATGTAGGGAGCTACCCAGTAACTTCCAAGGAAAATAAAACCAGTAACTGAAGTTAAAAAATTGATTTTTTCTTTAAAATAAGGATCTGGGAAAATCTTTTCTTTTAGAAGCCAAAGTAATCCATAAGTACCATGCAGAGCTAAATAAACGTAGGGAGCGATCGTAAAATTATCAAAAAAAGTCATGAGACCTATCACTACAAATGCAGTAAGCCCTTTATGTAGATTAATTATTTGATTAAGTTTCATCTTTTTTTAATAATCTAAAAAATGAAATTATTTTCTGTGGATATAACCTAGGTTGTTAAAAGTTTTAATGGGCGATACTGGATTCGAACCAGTGGCCACTACCGTGTCGAGGTAGTGCTCTACCACTGAGCTAATCGCCCAAATTGAAGAATTTTTAATCCCCCTTATAAGAAAATAGCAGGTTGTGTTTCATTTTCTAAGTAATTTAACTTTCCATCGTTCTCTTTTGGTTATTTCTAAATTCAGAATTTCGATAAATCCTTTATTTTCAAGTTCTAGTTTGTCGCCAATTTTTAGATTAATAGTCGGCTTATTAACTTTGCTTCCATTTAATCTGAGCATTCCATTTTCTATTCTTTCAATGATTTTGGTTCGTGATACCCTAAAGCCCGCTGAAGCTATAGCATCTAATCTTGTTGAAGCCTCTACTGTATTGACAAGTTTTTTTGATCTTCCAGAAGGTATTTGTAATTCATCTATACCTACTACATTAACTTTTACTTTTACGTCTCTCAAATAAAAAATCTTTTCATCTAGATGCTTAATATCTAAATTATCAATTATCCCTTGTGCTCCCCTATCACCAATAGTCCAGATATCTCCAACTTTTATTTGATTAACCCCATTTTCAATTAAGAGAGATCTAAAGTCGTCTTGTGTAGCATTATCAAATAAAAAATTTCCATTAATTTTTATTCCTTGAGCTGGAAAATTACTTTTTAGCGCATCCTCCTCAGGAATATTATCCCCTCTAAAGCAAGCTATCCTAGATCTTTGAGAAGAGGAGAATCCTCCATAAATAAAAAATTTGAAATCATTTAAATTTTCAAAATCTTTTAAAATCTCTTCGCAAACATAAGTTGAATTAAACCCAGTCCAATAAGTTTCCCAGTGTTTGTAAGCTAAGTTAGCAATATTTATTAATTCCTCAGTTTCTTTTTTGTAGTTTGAATTTATTAAGATTTCTTTTAAGTCAATCATTTAGCCTTCTAAAAAAATTATATCTTTTGCTTCTGATTGTTTTATTAAAGCCCAAGGTAATTCGGTCCCAATTTGATTTTCAAGTAGAACAAGCCATTTACCCTCTTTATTAAAATTGATTATTGATCTTAACTCTTTATTTCTATTAATGTTGATACTTGCAGAAGAAACAATGCTTCCTAAATATCCTGAACCCATTCCTAAAAGACCTCCAATTAATGATTCCCCGATGTTATTTAAACCAAGAAAGCTGAAGGTAGATAAATTTGTCATATTAGAAAAAGCTATTCCAGCTATAAACCCAAACGGTATTAGCCATCTACTCATATCTTTTTGCCTGATCTTCCTATCAAGTTTAGGATTTAAGATTCTTATATCTTCAAAATTTTGAGATTTGAATAAGATATTTGCTTTCGCATTTAGCAATTCTGTTTCGTCTGATGATATTTTCTCACTTATTGGTGGGATCAAAATAGCTTCAGAGAGCATTACTGATTTTTCGTTGAAAACATCAAATAGCTGGATACATTTATTAATGTCTTCAAATATCACAATACTTTTAGTCAAATTTCAATCCTCAAATGTTTGTGTGTTATTCAAATTAATAAAATAAGATACATACACTATAGATTAAGTTAAAGTAAAAGATTAAAGAACCAATCTTAAATGACAAAAGTTCTCATTACAGATCCAATTGATCAAACAGGAATTGATATTCTTTCACAAGTTGCTCAGGTTGATCAGAAGATAGGAATCTCAGACTCTGAGTTAGCTTCCATTATTAAAGATTATGATGCTTTAATGATTCGCTCTGGTACTCAAGTGACTGAAGAGATTATAAACTCTTCAAGTAAATTGAGAATCATTGGGAGAGCAGGAGTTGGAGTCGATAATGTAGATGTTAAGGCTGCTACGCAAAAAGGAGTCCTTGTTGTTAATTCACCAGGGGGTAATACAATAGCAGCTGCTGAACATACTATAGCTATGATGTTGGCCTTATCTAGGCATATTCCAATTGCTAATAGTAGTACTTTGTCAGGTAAATGGGAGAGAAAGAAATTCGTTGGGAATGAGCTTTATAAGAAAAAATTAGGAGTAGTAGGTTTAGGGAAAATTGGTGCTCATGTCGCAAAAGTTGCTAATGCATTAGGAATGGAAGTTTGCGGATATGATCCCTTTGTTTCAACTGAAAGAGCTCAACAAATCCAAGTTAAACTATCTGATCTAGAAGATTTATTCCAACAATCCGATTATGTAACTTTGCATTTACCTCGCACACCAGAGACAGAGAATTTAGTAAATATGAAGGTGCTTAAAAATATGAAAAGTAGCGCAAAATTAATTAATTGTGCTCGAGGAGGCTTGATTGACGAAGAAGCATTAGCAGAAGCTTTAAATAAATCATTGATTGCAGGTGCTGCAATAGATGTCTTTTCTAAAGAACCTTTGGAATCTAATTCACCACTTTTGAAGGTTGAAAAGAATCTTATTCTTACCCCTCACTTAGGAGCATCTACTCGGGAAGCACAAGAAAATGTAGCTGTTGATGTTGCTGAACAAATAAGGGATGTCTTGCTTGGTTTATCTGCTAGAACTGCAGTAAATATTCCAGGTTTGAGCCCTGATATTATGGATAGTCTGAAACCTCATTTGCAGTTAGCTGAAACCATGGGTCTGCTTATAAGCCAGCTATCAGGTGGGCAGATACAGAAACTAGAAGTAAAGCTTCAAGGTGAATTTGTTCAACATCCTTCTCAGCCATTAATAATCGCTAGTCTAAAAGGTCTTCTAAGTAAAGCTTTAGGAGATAGGATTAATTATGTGAATGCTTCGCTAGAAGCAGATTCAAGAGGTATTTCAGTAGTCGAGAATAAAGATGAGGCAAGACCTGAGTTTGCTAGTGGTTCGCTTCAGTTAACCACTTATGGAGATAACGGCGACCATAGCGTAGCGGGAAGCATTTTTGCTGATGGGGAATTAAGAATTATTAGTATTGATCAATACCCAGTTAATGTATCACCAAGCAGATATATGTTGGTTACTAGGCACAGAGATATGCCAGGCATTATTGGCAAGCTGGGATCTTTATTAGGTAGCAACAATGTAAATATTGCCTCAATGCAAGTTGGGCGCAAAATTGTTAGAGGGGAAGCTGTTATGGTTCTAAGTATTGATGATCCAATACCTAATAAGTTGCTTGATACCATTATTGAAGTAGATGGGATTACCAACGCTAATCCAGTTACTCTATGAAGTGGCTTGAACTAGTTAATGGAAACTAAAGATTGGTATAAACTAACTTTTCTGATAGAAAGTGATTCTGAAGAAATTATTATTTGGAAGTTAAATGAGCTGGGAATATTTAGCTTTTCATTTGAATATTTAATTAAAAATGAAAATAAAATAAAAGTTAATATATGGCTTCCAATTGATGATTGGGATGAGAGTTCTAGAAGTGGTTTTGAAAAAATAATTAGCAAACTTCTAAAAATTAATCCCCCTAAGAATAAATTTTTTGACTGGAGTATTATCAAAGAGGAGGATTGGTTAACAAGTTGGAAGAAATATTGGGCTCCTGAATTAGTAGGAAATCATTTTTTAATATTGCCTTGTTGGATAAATCTAAATAAAAAATTTAAAGATAAACAAATCATAAAAATTGATCCTGGAGCAGCTTTTGGTACAGGAAGTCATCCCTCAACTTATCTTTGCTTGGAAAAAATGGAGAATATTTTATTTTCTGATAAAAAGGTATTAGATATTGGGAGCGGTAGCGGGATTTTGAGTGTCGCCGCAAGATTGCTTGGCGCTAAAGAGGTTTGTGCAGTGGATAATGATTATTTAGCTATAAATTCAACAAAATCTAATTTTCAACTAAATTTCGGTAATTTAAACAACTTAAATACATATTTGGGATCTTTTAATGAGGTAATTTTAAAAAATCAACTCGAACAATTTGATTTTGTTTTATGCAATATTCTTGCTGAAGTAATAAAAGGAATGATTCCAAATATCTATAAGTGCTTGAGAAACAATGGGGAAGTCATTTTCAGTGGAATTCTGAATTCACAAAAGGATGAAATTATTAAAATATTAATTCAAAATGACTTGAAATTACTGAATGTATCAACTAGAAAAGATTGGGCATGCATTGCTGCGCATAAAGACAGCAATCCAACCTAAACATAAGTTTTTCTTATGGATACTCTTTCATACATTTTATTGTGTCATTTTTTACTTCAAAATCTCACATATCGACCAAATCGATGTTAAAAATGTATTTGATAGGTATTAATTACCAACAATTTTTTATTTAAATGGCTTCTTACAAAGTTACTCTCATCAGCGAAGGTGAAGGCCTCAATTCAACTATTGAAGTACCTGATGACCAATACATCCTCGATGCGGCTGAAGAACAAGGTATCGATCTTCCTTATTCCTGTAGAGCTGGAGCATGTTCAACATGCGCTGGAAAAGTTACTTCAGGTAGTGTTGATCAATCAGATCAAAGTTTCTTGGATGATGACCAATTAGAAGCTGGTTTTGTTCTTACTTGTGTTGCTTATCCAACATCTGACGTAACAATTTCAACTCATGCTGAGGAAGAATTGTACTAATTATAAAAATTTAACTTTTCTAAGTTGATTATTTATTATTTCTCTGCCACCCTCTATAAAGGTGGCTTTTTTTGTAAATGGATAAATTTCAATTTTTCAAGACTGACAGTGTTCAATCAAGTTATGGAGGTCAGTACAGTTATAAGATAATTGGACCATGTTGCAGACTTTATGATAGGGAAGAGTTGCCCTGGCCCTGTTCAAGGCTTGCTTGGAGAAGTAAGGAGCCTAGTTGGAGAAGAATAGGGTCTAGGTTCGTTGCAGATATGGCTTCAAGAAAATGCCCTTCTTACTCAGTAGAGATTTTGGAGCCTGGATCAAAACCTGTTGAGACAGTTATAACTCTTTTTTCAAAGAAATTTTCTTCTGATATACAAGAATGGTGGTACAGCAAAAAGCCAGGCTCAAGGAAGCCTAGCAATGTCTACCCATCTGAAGTTAATTAGATTTAATATTAGGCTTTTGGTTTAGGAGGTGTGTAACCTTTTAGGCCAGCACATTCTAGGCTATCGGCTGTATTTACGCCTGTCTGTGAATTAGTACCTGTTGCTCTCTCGCAAAGTGATTTTCTTGTCTTTAAATCAAGGTTTGCGTCAGTAAAGTCTGCTCCATCAATAATTGCACCATCAAAAACACTTTTCATTAGCTCACCATTAGTAAGATTCGCATCTGTAAAATCAGCATTATCAAAGCGTGTTGCATATGCAATAAGGTCCTTCATATTGGCTCCTTTAAAACTAGAGTTTTTTGCAGTTGTTACACTCATATATGCGCCTTGAAGGTTAGCTTCTCCTAAATCTTGATTAGATAAATCATATTTAACATATTCAGTATTATGCAGGTCTGCACCGTGAAGATCATCTTTTAGTACGTCAACTGATGAAGGATCACTAGGATAAAGCGCATTTGCAGAGATTGGATTAATGACTAAACCAATAATTAACGGAAGAAAAATAAATAGTCTTTTTAAAGACTTATTTAGTGATGAAAACATAGAAACCATTTCGATCAACATCAATATAGAAAACCTATGACTATTATTCCATGGGTTGGTCATTTGCGACCCTTCTTCTCACGAACTGTTGCAGTTTATTTTATTTCTGCCGTTAGAAAATCTTTTGCAAGTTCAGTATTCGGAAAGACTTTTTGAGCCTCTTTAAGCAAATCGCTTGGCGTGATTGCGTTTTTATTGGTGTATCTTGGACTTAAATGAGTAATAATTAATTTTTTTGTGTTAGATAATAATGCTGTTTTGGCAGCCATAATTGTAGTGGAATGTAATTTTTCGTAGGCCATGCTTTCATCCTCCTCTGAAAAAGTCGATTCATGTACTAGTAAATCGGCATTTTTTGATAGTGAAACAGCTGATTCGCTAAACACTGTATCTGTGCAATAAACAAAACTTTCACCTTTTCTAGGAGGTCCACAGAATTCTTTCCCATCGAATGTCCTTCCATCCGCTAATACGACTTTTTTACCTTTTTGCAGTTCTGAATAAATTGGTCCAGGTGCTATTTTTAGAGACTGTGCTTTTTTGATATCAAATATACCTGGTTTATCTTTTTCACTCACCCTATAACCATAAGCAGGTATTTTATGTTTAAGGCAGGCACAATTTACTTTTATTTTGTTGTTTTCAAATAGGATTTTATTTTCTGATGCAAAATTTTCAACTTCCACAAAATTTAGTGGGAAAGACAATTTGCAAAAACTACTTTTAAGTGCTGAATTTATAAAACTTCGCAACCCCGAAGGACCGTAAATTTGAATACCCTCACTATTTCCTGATAAACCTAAGGTAGCTAAAAGTCCAGGCAAACCATAAATATGATCACCATGCATATGAGTTATAAATATTTTCTTGATTTGTGAAGATTTAATATTGCTTTTCATTATTTGATGTTGCGTTCCTTCTCCGCAATCAAAAAGCCAAACTTCTGATGACTGTGATAATTTAAGTGCTAGGGAAGAAACATTTCTCGTTAAGGATGGGACACCTGAGCTTGTTCCTAAGAAGGTGATATTCACTTATTTATGATATTTTTATTGTTATATCTGGATTAAATTTAGACTTTTAGTCAAACTTAGGCAAATTAAGCATTTGTTTTTAAACAAAGTGATACTTAAATTTAAAAATAACTATAGTAAATGTTGTCTGATAAGTATTTTATTTATTTGTGTTTTTCAGAGTGAAAGTGTTTTTGCATCGAGAGAACCAATCATTAGAGTTTTGATATCAAAAAATAACAATTTAAGGATCAGATCAGATAGATCAATTCCTTTAACCATAGAGGGTAAATTTTTTTCAAGCAAAAGAATAAAAGGTCTAACTTTGAAAAATGAGAAAAATAGAAAAATTTTATATTTTGATAAGAATACACAAAAAAAATATGACTTAAAAAGTAATCAAAAATTTCAAGTGAGTTCTTCCGATGGAAGAGGTATTTGGGTAGGTCAGAAGAGATTTGCTGGTAAGCTTAATCTCTTTGTCCTCGACTCCGAAATATTGGTAGTAAATGTTTTAGGAATAGAAAAATACCTTAATAGCGTAGTGGGTTCAGAAATGCCAGCAAAATGGCCTATTGAAGCATTAAGGGCACAAGCAATTGCCTCAAGAACTTATGCTTTAAAGCAAAAGGGAAATAATTTATTTGATATAGATTCAACCCAGAAAAATCAAGTCTATAATGGCTTGGAATCAAGAACTTATAAAACTATCAGAGCCGTTAAAAGTACAAGATCTTTAGTTTTAACGTATAAAAATAAATTAATTAATGCTTTGTTTCATAGCAGCTCAGGTGGAATGACAGAAAATAGTCAAGATGTATGGAAGAATAAATATCCATATTTATCAAGTGTGAAAGACTTTGATAAAAATAATCCAAAATTTAGATGGCAAAAAAAATTTTCGAGTAATGAATTAATAAATTTATTTCCCAAGATTGGAGGTTTAAAAAATATAGAGATTCTAGATATTACTAGTACAGGGAGGGTAAAAAATTTAAAACTTATTGGGGCTTATGGTTCTGATCAAATGTCTGGGGTAGATTTTAGAAAAAGATTGGGACTGAACAGTAATTTTATCAGATTTAAATATTTTGAGGAAGAATTAAACAATAATACTCCTCAAAAGAAAGGGTTGATAGTTTTTGGACAAGGATCAGGTCATGGAGTAGGAATGAGTCAATGGGGTGCTAAATACCTGGCGTCTAGAGGCCAAAAAGCCGAAAGAATATTAAAGCATTTTTATAAGGGTGTTCAGATTAAACCTTTTAGAAAAGATTACCTATAGAAGTTATTTAGCATTAAGGACTAATTTTGGATTTATATTAGATAGCTCTTTATTTAAGAAACCTATTCCAAGTAATGTTTGTTTTTTATCTATTACTTTTATGGGTTTTTTATAGTCAAAAGATTTGCTTTCCTTGAAGTAATTAATATCAACTCTAATTGCTCTTCCTGTTTGCCAAAAATTGATTTGTTCTTCATTACTTAAGGTAAATGTTGAAATGTGATTAAGAGCAGAAATTGTTGGAATAATAAAATTTTTTGAGCTTTCCCCCCCTTTTTCTTTTTCGATATCAGATATTTTTATCGAGTTTTGTTCATCAAAGCCACAAGCTGAAATCCTTTTAAGTTGTAGAAGGCAACCTTCAGAATTAAGAATTTCTCCTAAATCTCTTGCAATTGCTCTTATATATGTTCCAGCTGAACATTTGATTTTTATTTCTATGATTCCGTTTATTTGGTCCCATTTCATTAAAGTAAGTTCGTCTATTTTTACTTTTCTTGCCGGTAATTCAAAATTTTCATTCCTTAAAAATTTTTTATAAGCTCTCTCACCATCAACGTGCACACTAGATACTTTTGGCGGCATTTGTTTAATAATTCCTCTAAATCTATTTAAGTATTGATCTAATTTTTCATCACTGATTTTAGGCCAACTTTTTTGATTAATTATTTCCCCGTGAATATCATCAGTGTTAGTTCTTATCCCTAATTTAATTTCTCCTATGTAAGTTTTACCCTGAGGAAGATATTGAATAAATTTTGTTGCACTGCCTATCGCGATTGGTAATGTTCCTATAACTTCTGGGTCAAGAGTTCCTGTGTGACCAACCTTTTTTGTATTAAATAACTTCCTTATTTGTTTAACACAATCATGGGAGGTACATCCTTTATCTTTATTAATTACTAAGAATCCATCTTTATTTTCCATTTTTAATATTAAGAATACTTTGAGAAAGATTTATAACCATCCTATGATTTTGGTATCGGAAATTTAGAGTAAGAAATTGAAAAACAATAATTTTATTTTAAAAGAGTTTTTAGACAATGCTTTTAATTTGAAATCACATTTAATGGAATACTTATCTATTAAAGAATGTGATTTAGATGGATTCCTTGCAAATGCAAAGATGAATTTGGCAAATTCACATCCTGGAGATTCTTTGAATGATGTTTCAGATTTTTATACTGAGATTGTAGGAGATAGACATGTAGCTGATTTAGCTGCTTGGCACATCACAAGTAGAGACTACATTGCTGATACTTTAAAACTTCAGCAGAGATTTTCTAGAGATTTGGTTTTGGATTTTGGAGGAGGTATTGGTACGCATGCCTTAGCTAACGCAATGTCTTCAAAAGTTGAACATGTTTTTTTTGTAGACATTAATCAAACAAATAGAAATTTTGTTGAATACAGGGCTAAGAAATTAGGAGTCGAAAAAAAACTTAGTTTCTGTGAGACAATTCAAGAAACACAAATATTGAAATTTGATACGATAGTTTGTCTTGATGTTTTGGAACATCTTTCAGATCCAACTTCTCAAATTAATAATTTCCGTGAGATTATGGATAGTAATTCTATTGCTCTATTTAATTGGTATTTTTACAAAGGGGATAATAATGAATATCCGTTTCATATCGATGAAGTTAAAATTGTTGAAAAGTTTTTTCAGACTCTTCAATCAAATTTTTTAGAAGTATTTCATCCAATTCTTATAACTACAAGAGCTTATAAGAAAATTAGATAACTATATTAACTCTTTTTCTATTTCTTAAATTTCTTTTAATGCTTTCGAAACTTACTGTCCCTTCTTTAAGTGCAAAAAGAGTGTCATCTTTACCTTTCCCGACATTGATCCCCGGCAAAAAAGATGTACCTCTTTGGCGAATTAAGATTGATCCTGCAGTTACTTTTTCTCCTCCGTAAGCTTTCACACCCAATCTTTTGGAATTTGAATCTCTTCCGTTTCTAGTAGAACCTGTTCCTTTTTTATGTGCCATTAGAAGTGTTTAATTTGTAGATTTTTCGGATTTTGGTTTAGTTTCCTTTTTAACAGTTTCTTCCTTTTTAGAAGAAGACTTAGAAACATTCTTACCTATTTTAATTGATTTTACCATAACTCTAGTAAGTTCTTGTCTGTGACCCATCTTTCTTCTTGTCTTTTTCTTTGGACGCATCTTGTATACAAGAATCTTCTTATCTCTTTTATGAGAGACTACTTCTAATTCAATTTTGGCATCCTTAACGTAAGGTTTACCAATAGTTATTGACTCATTGTCCTTTAAAACTAAAACTTTTTCCAGTGTTATCTTGTCTTTCTCTTTCGCATTTAACCTATCTATGTCATAGTATCTGTTAACTTCAAACCAAAATTGTTGACCAGAGGTTTCTGCGATTGCATACAATTCATTACTTTTTGAAGAATTGTTTGAGGAGTTTTTAGAATTTGTCATATCTTGAGGACGCTATCAGGCTCAAATTGATAATTTGATTTAGCCAAATAAGCAATCATTGTGGTTTGTTTATTTTCTTATTTTGTAGTGTAATAAGTCAAGGGTTGGTCTAAATCTTTTATGTTAAATCAGGAATTAAAACAATGGCAGCAAGGAAAACGTATATTCTAAAACTCTATGTTGCAGGAAATACTCCTAATTCAATGAGAGCTCTTAATACCTTAAGAGAAATTTTAGAAAATGAATTCAAAGGAGTTTATGCTTTGAAAGTTATCGATGTACTTAAGCAACCACAACTTGCAGAGGAAGATAAAATTTTAGCCACTCCAACGTTGGCTAAAATTTTACCGCCACCCGTTAGAAAAATAATAGGTGATCTTTCAGATAGAGAAAAAGTTTTAATTGGTTTAGATCTACTTTTTGATGAATTAACTGAAACTGAATATAGTGGAGATAAATAATATATATAAAACTTTTAAAATTAATAAAAATTAAAATTTATTTTTGTTTAATTAGCGCAAAACTATGAATGATAAGAAATTTGGCAAATCAAATAAAATGCAAGTACAAAAATTACCAACTGGAATAGAAGGTTTTGATGATGTTTGTAGGGGGGGGGTTGCCAGTATCAAGAAGTACACTTGTAAGTGGCACCTCAGGAACTGGTAAAACTGTTTTTTCTCTGCAATATTTACACCATGGAATTTGTAATTTTGATGAGCCTGGAATCTTTGTAACATTTGAGGAATCACCCTTAGATATTATTAGAAATGCCGCAAGTTTTGGTTGGGATTTACAAGAATTAATTGATCAAAATAAACTTTTTATTTTAGATGCGTCTCCTGATCCTGATGGTCAAGATGTGGCTGGCAACTTTGACTTGTCTGGTCTTATTGAGAGAATTAGTTATGCAATTAGAAAATATAAAGCTAAAAGAGTTGCAATAGATTCAATAACTGCTGTTTTTCAACAGTATGATGCTATTTACGTTGTTAGAAGGGAAATATTTAGATTAATAGCAAGATTAAAAGAAATAGGTGTGACAACAGTTATGACTACAGAAAGGGTGGATGATTACGGACCAATTGCTAGATATGGTGTAGAAGAATTTGTATCTGATAATGTTGTCTTATTAAGAAATGTTCTTGAGTCAGAAAAGAGAAGAAGAACTTTAGAAGTTCTGAAGTTAAGAGGTACTGTACATATGAAAGGTGAATATCCATTCACTATGGGAATGGATGGAATAAGTGTGTTTGCCCTAGGAGCAATGAGATTAACGCAGAGATCCTCAAATATTAGGATTAGCTCTGGTGTTAAAGATCTTGATGATATGTGTGGTGGAGGATATTTTCAAGATTCCATTATTCTCGCTACTGGAGCAACTGGTACGGGCAAAACAATGCTTGTATCAAAATTTGTTGAAGATGCTTATAACAATAATGAAAGAGCAATACTTTTTGCATATGAAGAATCTAGGGCTCAATTGCTTAGGAATGCCACTAGCTGGGGTATAGATTTTGAAAAAATGGAAAGTGATGGATTATTAAAAATTATTTGTGCATATCCTGAATCAACTGGTTTAGAGGATCACTTACAAATTATAAAAACGCAAATTAATCAATTTAAACCAAAAAGAATGGCAATTGATTCTCTCTCTGCATTAGCCAGAGGTGTAAGTTTGAATGCATTTAGACAGTTTGTAATTGCTGTTACTGGTTATACAAAACAAGAGGAAATAGCAGGCTTTTTTACTAATACTGCAGAAGAATTTATGGGAAGTCATTCTATAACTGATTCTCATATCTCAACAATTACAGACACCATATTGTTGCTTCAATATGTAGAAATAAAAGGTGAGATGGCACGAGCTTTAAATGTTTTTAAAATGCGTGGATCGTGGCATGATAAACGAATAAGAGAATTTATTATTACAAATAGCGGTCCAGAAATAAAGGATTCTTTTTCAAATTTTGAACAAATATTTAGTGGTGCACCTCACAGAGTTATGCCTGATCAAAATGTTCAAAATGTTTTTAGAGGAATAGATAATAATTAAATAATTTCTTAAATTTCAGAACCTGGAAAAGATTCTGAATTATTAATAGCTTTAGTCAATAATTCATCTTTATCAGATTGTGCCAAGGCTAAATCAAACCAAAACGTGGTTCCTACTCCTAATTCACTAGCCATACTAATCTCCCCACCGTGTTTTTCAATAATTCCCCGCACTATAGATAAACCTAGACCGGTTCCTTGCTCAGTATGTACAGAATTCTCTACTCTATAAAAACGATCAAATATCTTTTCTTGATCAGCCTGAGATATTCCTGAGCCAGTGTCAGCGATCTCAATCCTTACTTTTGGAAGTGGTGAAACTAATTCACATTGAGGGGCTGCATCATTTTTAATACTTGGAGGGAAAGCAGGACAGGAATCTGGCCAAGTATAAGCTCTTATAATTAGGACGCTATTTTTTGGACTAAATTTTAATCCGTTTCCTAGTAAATTATCAAAAACCTGCAAAAGCAAATCAAAATTTCCAAGAATTGGAGGAATAGTTTCTTCTATGTCATGAGCTAATGAAACATTTTTTTCTGAAGCATTAAGTCTATAATTTCTAAGAGTCTGTTCTATTGCTGGTTTTATGTCCATTTGCTCTAGCTGAACAATTTTCCCAGACTCTAATCTAGATAAATCTAATACATCATTTACAAGTCTTGTTAACCTATCAGTCTCTGAATTTGCAATTCCCAAAAATTCTATTTGTTCTTCATCAGAAAGCTGATCTTTTAAATCATGTAAGGTCTCTACATAACTTTTGATATTAAAAAGTGGTGTCCTTAATTCATGTGATACATTGCTTATGAATCTATTTTGTGCCGCGTTAAGTTCAACTTCTCTTGTTAAATCTTGGATTGTTACAGCAATTCCTTTTAATTCAATCTTGTTTGTATCTAAGACTGATTGCAAGACAATTCTTAAGGTTCTTGCTGGTTCTCCTAAGCTAAATCTTAAATCGTCCTTCTCCTTTTCCCTGTTTAAAATAGATTCTATATTTGTATGTAAGTCGTTGGATAAAATTTCGGGGATCTCATTTAAAAAATGTTTCCCTTCCAGAAATCTTCCTTCCCAACGAAATAATCTCTTTGCTGTTGGATTAGTAAGTACAATCTTGCCTTGTGAGTCCAATAAAATTGCACCATCAGCCATTGTAGCTATTAATGATTGTTGCTTGATTTGTGCTGCTTTTAGTTCTTCTATATTAGCTTCGTCATAATTTTCCAACTGTGTTGCCATTCGGTTAAATCCATTTAAAAGTTCTCCTAGATCCCCTGTCATGGGTAAGGAAATTCTGGATTTAAAATTTCCTCTTGAAATTTCTCTAACACCTCTCACTAATTCTCTGACTGGTCTTGTAATTGTCAGTGCATTAAATACAGCTCCAAGTATTACTAAAACCCAAATAGAGATAAAAACTGCAATAGTTACTTCTCTAGTTAAGGCAGCACTTGCTAGTGCTTTTTTATTAGGGGTGACACCCAAAGCTAAAGTTCCAAGATATTTGCCTTTCCACAACATTGGGACAAATACATCTGTTACTTGACCTTGAGGTGTCGCATGCTGCCTAACTAAAGGGAATTGCGGTCTTTTCTTCAATTCTGAAGGTAGTTTTAATTTTCGAGTGAGCTGAAACTGACTGTCTGAGCTTGTTGGTGTTGCGCTAATGGGTATACCAAGTTGAACAATATCTTCAGCATCAGTGAAGAATATATAACGCAGGTTTCGACTTGATCTCCAAAACTTTTCAGCTACATTTGAAATTTCTTTTTTTTGGTTATTAGCGACTAATTCTGTAACATTCCCAGATAACAATAAGCCAAGATCTCGCGCATATCTAGTATCATTCATACCTGCATCTCTTTGAATACTATTTAATGCAAAAAAAGTTATTCCTGTCATTAGGAGGCTTACGACAAGAGTTGCTATAGCTAATAACTTTGTTCTTAAACTGAAACCACTCCACCAAGCGAGAAGTCCATTAATCCAATAGTTAGTATTCATATCTTCATTATCAGTGATGTTATATTTTCTACTTTCTCGATTATTGGTATCCACCATAAGCTTAATTCTCCTTAGAAAAGTTTTTTCTCACTTGATGACCTATGTCATGTCTAAAGTAAATACCCTCAAAATGAATTTCTTTTAAATTTTTGTAGGCTTTTTCAAAAACTGTATCGAAGTCTTTATCTTGACAGACAATACTTAAGACTCTTCCTCCAGCAGTTAATAATTTCCCACTTTCACTAAAAGATGTACCTGAATCAAAAATTTGACAATCAGTTGAATCAATCTTACCTATTTTTATTTGATAGCCAGTTTTATATTCGTGAGGATAACCTTTGGAGGTCGCTATTACGCAACCACTAACTTTATCAGAAGTATTAATTTTTTCGTCACCAGTTAAACTTCCCATTGAGCATTTTTCTAAAAGAAATACAAAATTTTGATCCATCAAGGGCATTATTGTTTGGCATTCTGGATCCCCAAATCTACAATTATATTCTATAACCTTGGGCCCAGATTTTGTGATCATTAACCCAAAATAAATTACGCCTCTATATTCAATATTTCTTTTATTTAGCTCATTTATTGTAGGTTCAATTATCTCTTTGATAATTCTATCAAGGTAATCTTCTGTTAATAATGGGGCAGGAGAATAAGCCCCCATACCTCCTGTATTTGGACCTTTATCTTTTTCATTAAGTCTTTTGTGATCTTGGGCTGTAGGAAGTATTGTATATCTCTTTCCATCGCATAAAGCAAAAACTGAAACTTCTGGCCCTTGAATTTTCTCTTCTAGAACCACTACATTACCAGAGTTGCCAAATTTTCCATTAAAAATTGTCTCTGCTGCTTTAAAACATTCATCTTTTGTATTAGGAATAAAAACACCTTTACCTGAAGCTAAACCATCAGCTTTTACTACAAGTGGAATTGATGATGAATTAATAATTTTTTTAGCTTCTTCTAAAGAATTGACTTTCCAAAAGTTTGCAGTTGGAATATTTGCATCTTGCATAAATTCCTTCGCCCAAGATTTGCTAAATTCTAGTTTTGCTCCATCTTTATTAGGACCAAACACCTTAAAATCCTTTTTTCGAAGAAAATCAGCTAATCCATTTGCCAAAGGTATTTCTGGTCCAATAACGACTAAATCTATCTTAAAAAAATCAAGCTTCTCGACTAGTTCATTTTTATTATTTATATCAATATTTATTCTTTCACATTTATTTATTCTTTCTGAACCAGCGTTACCAGGTATTAAATAAACTTTTTTAACTAATGAATTTTTTTGAATAGCCCAAGCTAAAGAGTTTTCTCTCCCGCCACTCCCAATAATTAAAATATTTTCTAATCTAATAAAGTTTCTAGAACTAGGTGAATTAATTCCCATATATTTGTTTTTTAAGGTTATGAGGTTTCGATTAATAATCAGTTAAAATGAAATAAAATCATTTGAAGTTGATCTCTAATAAATATGTTAATTATAAAAAGTACTTTAGTAATAATAATGAGGTATTAAGTTAATGAATAATAAATATGAGTTGATTTATGAAGGGAAAGCAAAAAAAGTATTTACTCATGATGATGTAGAAAAAGTAAGAATTGAATTCAAGGATGATGCTACAGCTTTTAATGCATTGAAAAAAGAAAAATTTGAAGGTAAAGGCAAACTTAATTGCTTAATAAGTGCAAGAATTTTTGAGATTCTCATTAAGAACAATATTCCAACTCATTTTATTGAACTTGAAAATGAAAATATAATGATTGCAAAAAAAATAAAAGTAATTCCATTAGAAATTGTTCTTAGAAATACTGCTTATGGTTCTTTGTGTAAACAAACGACTATCAAACCTGGAACCTTCCTATCAAAACCTCTAATTGATATCTATCTTAAAAATGATGAACTTAATGATCCCCTTATTACAAAAGATAGAATTGAATTAATGAACATATTAAGCTCAGATGATTTAGAATTTATAACTAATTTAACTTTAAAAGTTAATAAAATCCTGAAAAGTTTTTTTAAAAATATTCAACTTCATCTTGTGGATTTCAAATTGGAATTTGGTTATGATCTTAAAAATAATATTCTTCTAGGAGATGAAATAAGTCCTGATAATTGTAGATTGTGGGATCTAAACCAAAAAAATGATACAATTGTAAGCCTAGATAAAGATAGATTTAGGAATGATTTAGGTGGTTTAATTGAAGCTTATAGTGAAATTAACCAAAGAATTAACGATTATCTTTAACCTAACTGAATAAATAATGACTTATTAATCTTAATCAAAAATACTATGCAAAAACATTTTTTAAAATTTGGAAAGGTTTTCACAAATGTTGCCTGCACTCCATTGATCTTGATATCAAATAATTCAGGTCTTGCTGCTAAGTATTTGCCAAGTGACTTTGATCAATCAATAAAAAACTTAGAAATAGTAAACATTAATAACGTTTTTTTTCAAGTTAATGATTTCAAAAAAGAGAAGAAAATTCTTCTTGCTGAAAATAAGAATGAAATTAATGAAGAAAGTGTTGTTATCTCAGAAATAATAATCGCAGGTTGGGAAAATCATCCTGAGGGTAGAAAACTTGAATTGGCTGCATATGATTCTATGAGCATAAAGCCTGGAAGTATTGTTGATAATCGAATTTTAAATCAAGACCTCAACGCAATTTATGCTAGTGGTTGGTTTTCAGGAGTTAAAATAAAGTCTCAAGATGGGCCACTAGGTGTCAGGCTAATAGTAAATGTAGTGCCTAATCCAATTTTGAAAAAAGTTGAAATTAAACCAAAAAACTCTGTAATTTCTGATAAATATGTTGATGATATTTTTAATAATTTTTATGGGACAACTCTTAACTTAAATGAATTTCAAAATAAGATAGAAATAATAAAAAAACGTTATGAAAAAGAGGGTTATTCTTTAGTTAGGATTAGTGGCCCCGATAGAATCTCTGAAAACGGAGTAGTAACATTAAAAGTTTCTGAGGGTATTATATCTGACGTAAAAATAAGATTCCCCGATTCTGATGGTGAATTTGTTATTGATGGAAAACCTAGAAAAGGGAAAACAAAAGATTGGGTCATAAAGAGAGAATTAAAAACACAACCTGGTACCATTTTTAATAGAAAAATTTTGGAAGCTGATATCGGTAGACTATATGCCACATCATTATTTGATGATGTAAAAGTTTCCCTTGGTCCTGACAATTTAAATCCTGGTAAAGTCATAATTTTTTTAGACTTGAGCGAACAAAGAACAGGATCATTGACCGGTGGAATTGGATATAGCAATGGTTCAGGTATCTTCGCCTCAATTGGTTTGCAGGAAACAAATACTCTAGGAAGAGCATGGTCTACAAATTTGAATCTAAATTTCGGAGAATATTCAACCACCTATAATTTTTCATTATCTGATCCATGGATTAAAGGAGATAAACATAAAACATCTTTTAGAACAAATCTTTTTTTAAGCAGAGATTATCCACAAGAATTTAAAAGTGAAAAAAATGGGCGCATATACGCAGTAGATGATACTACTACTTCAACCTCTGATACTTTTTCGTCAATAGTTTTAGAAAAAACAGGAGGTGGATTTTCTTTTTCAAGGCCATTAAATGGTGGAGATCCATTTAAGGTCGCTAAATGGAGAGTTCTTGCAGGAATGAACTTTAAGAAAGTAAAGATGATTGATGGTGATGGCAATAAAAAACCTTATGGTGATAAAACTCCAACAACAGGAAATATAAATGATATTATTTGTATTGGATTTACTCCAAATGATGGTTCATGCCCTGAAGAAAATATATTAGTGAGTGTTATCGCGAGTGCTTCTAGAAATAATTTGAACAGTTCCATTAACCCAACTGCAGGAAATAAATTTACTTTTGGTACTGAACAATTTGTTTCAATGGGAAAAAATTCTCCAACTTTTAATAGAATGAGGGCATCATATTCTTATTTTATACCCACAAAACTGATCAATTTAACTAAAGCATGTAAATCTAGTAAAGCTACTAGTGAAGATTGTCCTCAAACTATTGGTTTTCAATTTAAGGCTGGAACTATTCTTGGGGAACTGCCTCCATATGAATCATTTTGTATGGGAGGAACATCATCAGTTAGAGGGTGGGGATCTTGTGATTTAGCTGTAAGTAAAAGTTTTGTTGAAGGTACTGCAGAATATAGATTTCCTGTTTGGAGAATGATATCCGGAGCTTTATTTGTTGATGCAGGAAGTGACTTAGGATCTCAAAATGATGTTCCAGGGAAACCTGGCAAATTATTACAGAAATCTGGTTCTGGTTATTCGCTTGGAGGAGGGATTGGAGTAAAAACGCCAATTGGGCCATTAAGGTTAGATGTCGCTAGTAAGGACCTAAGTGGAGATTGGAGATATACACTTGGAGTTGGATGGAAGTTTTAAGTGTTTTCTTGGCCTACTAATTATGATTTCTGCTATACCTTGGCTGGTGTTATCTCCAGAGAAGGTATAGGCCTTCATAGTGGAGAAAAAACAAGAGTTACAATTTCTCCTTATGAAAAAGAAGGATATTATGTTTCTTTCAAGGATAAACCTGGCGAGATTTTTAAGTTAACTCAGGATTTAATTGGAAGTACCATGCTTTGTACGGCGGTTAAATTGGGAGTCCGAAATTTATATACTATTGAGCATTTACTATCATCAATGGCTGGGTGTGGGTTAAGTTACATTCATATTGAGGTTGATGGGAAAGAGATTCCTCTTTTAGATGGATCAGCAATCCAGTGGGTTAAAGATTTTGAAGAAGTAGGGATAAGAAAGGCACCTAGACCAGATAATTTCTTTCAAGAGATTAATAAATCAATAATTTTACATAAAGAAGGCTCAGTAATAGCAGCAACCCCTTCTAAAAAAACTACAATTATATCCACAATAAATTTTGCTTATAAAGCAATTGGAAATCAAACTTTTGTGATTGACTTAAATCCAAAAAATTTTGTTGAAATGATTGCTCCTGCTAGAACATTTGGTTTTAAAGATCAATTTCAAGAGTTAAGTGAACTTGGATTAATAAAAGGTGGAAGTTTGGAAAATGCTCTTGTTTGTGACGGTGATAAATGGGTTAATCCACCATTAAGATTTGATAATGAACCAATAAGACATAAAATTTTAGACCTAATTGGGGACTTGGCTTTGGTAGGGTTACCTAAGGCTCAAATTTTAGTTTATAAAGGATCACATTCTTTAAATGCTTTATTGGCCTCATCGCTAACAAATTAACTTTATCTTTAATTGTTTTGGAAAAAAAATTATCCATTGAAAATAATCAACTTTCCTCTGAGCAAATACTAGGTTTGTTACCTCACAGATATCCTTTCGCACTTGTGGACAAAGTAATAGAGCATATTCCTGGGGAGAAAGCAGTTGCAGTAAAAAATGTTACTATAAATGAGCCTCAATTTCAGGGACATTTTCCTGAGAGACCATTGATGCCTGGGGTTCTTATTGTTGAATCAATGGCTCAAGTTGGTGGAATAATTGTAACGCAAATGCCTGATCTTCCTAAAGGACTTTTCGTCTTTGCTGGAATCAATAATGTTAAATTCAGGAAACCAGTTGTGCCAGGAGATCAATTGATAATTTCTTGTGAGTTATTGTCTATTAAAAGACAAAGATTTGGGAAGGTTAAAGGTGAGGCGCACGTTGATGGGAAGTTGGTTTGTGCTGGAGAATTAATGTTTTCATTAGTTGATTAGGGATATGGATCATAAAAATAACAAATTTAACTCAAGATTTAGTGGCGTAAAAGTGCACCCAAATGCTTTTGTTGATCCAAGTGCCGAATTACATGAAGGGGTTATTGTCTCTCAAGGAGCTATTATCGGTCCTGATGTGACTATCGGGAAAGGAACTGAAATAGGCCAGAATGCTGTTATTTCAGGAAGAACTCAAATTGGTATTAACAATAAGGTTTTCCCTAGTGTTTTTATAGGTCTTGATCCCCAGGACCTTAAATATAAAGGGGCCCATACTGAAGTAATTATTGGAGATAATAATACTTTTAGAGAATGTGTAACTATTAATAAGGCAACTGATGAAGGCGAAAAAACAATTATTGGAAATAATAATTTGTTGATGGCTTACACTCATATCGGCCATAATTGTGAACTTGGTAATAGGATAGTTTTATCAAATAGTGTTCAAGTTGCAGGCCATGTAAAGATTGAAGATAAAGCTATTATTGGCGGTTGTTTAGGTATTCATCAGTTTGTACATATTGGATATTTAGCAATGATTGGAGGGATGACTAGAGTAGATAGAGATGTACCTCCTTTCTGCTTGGCCGAAGGGCATCCAGGAAGATTGAGAGGTTTAAATAGGATTGGAATTAAGAGAAGTGGTTTAATGGAAAATAAAGATTTAAAACTTTTGCAAACTACTTGGAATTTCCTCTTTAAATCTAATGATGCGATTTCAAATTCATTAGAAAAAATAATGAAAGGAGAATTAGATCTTTCATCTTTAAAATTATGTAGTTTTTTAAAAGAATCAATATCTAAAGAAAGAAGAGGACCAATGCCTGTAGTGAATGTATGAATAAAAAGATATTTATAAGTACTGGCGAAGTCTCTGGAGATTTGCACGGAAGTTTGTTATCAAAAGCATTATTAGATGAAGCTAAAAAAAGGTCTATAGATTTAGAAATTTGCGGATTAGGCGGGGAAAGGATGAGGAAAGAAGGTGTAAAAATTCTTCAAGATACTACATCAATTAGTGCAATAGGAATTTGGGAGGCTTTACCTCTTATTATTCCAACAATAATAATTCAAAGAAGATTTTATAAATTTTTAAAAAGATATCCTCCAGATTGCTTAATTTTGATTGACTATATGGGTCCAAATATAAAAATTGGAACAAAATTAAAAAAATCGAAGACTAAAATTCCAATTTTTTACTATATTGCTCCTCAAGAATGGGCTTGGAGGGTCGGTAATAATACTACAACAAATCTAATAAAGTTTTCTGATAAAATTTTTGCGATTTTCAAGAAAGAAGCAGCATTCTATAAAAAGAGGGGCGGCAATGTTTTGTGGGTTGGACATCCAATGATTGATTTGACAAAAAAACTTCCTCTAAAGAAATATTCTAGAACTATTCTAAAACTTCGCTCAGATCAAAACATCATACTTTTAATGCCCGCATCAAGACCTCAAGAATTGAGATATATATTACCTACTTTTATGAGATCGGCTAAAAAATTACAACAAAAATATCCAAGTTTAGTTGTCTATATCCCCTCCTGTCGGATTGCTTTTGATGAAATATTCAAAAAAGCCTTGAGAAAATATCAAGTTAAAGGATTTGTGATCTCTCAAAAAGATTGTGCAAAATTAAAGCCTTATATTTATTCGCTTACTAAAATTGCTCTTTGTAAATCTGGGACAGTTAATATGGAATTAGCTTTATATGGGATCCCACAGATTGTTGGTTATAGAGTAAGTAGGGTAACTGCTTTTATTGCTAAAAAAATTCTTAATTTCAAAGTAAGATTTATCTCTCCTGTAAATTTGTTAGTTAATAAATTAATAATCCCTGAGTTTGTGCAAAGAGAGTTTGACGAAAAGAAAATTTTTTCCAAATCTTGTAGGATTCTTGAAGGAAAGTCAGAAAAAATTAAAATTAAAAAAGGTTATGCTTTTTTAAAAAAAGAATTAGGAGAAGAGGGCGTAGTCCAGAGAGCTGCTAAAGAAATTATTAATTCTATTATTTGAACTTTATAATAAAAAAATGAAATACTTCTTATCTCTAATAGTTGCTCTTTCAATATTTGTTAACCCTGTAAACGCTTTTGCAGAGGAATTGATTCTTGCAGGAGGTTGTTTTTGGTGTTTAGAACATGATTTAGAGTCATTAAAGGGGATAAATTTTGTACAAAGTGGCTATTCAGGTGGAGATTTGCAAAATCCTACTTACGAAAATCATGAAGGACATCAGGAAGTGGTTTTGGTAAACTATGATTCCAAATTTGTAACTTTACCTGAGATACTTAGGCTGTATTTCAGAAATATTGATCCTCTGGACGGCAAGGGTCAATTTTGTGATCGTGGAAATTCTTACAGGCCAGTGATCTTTTTCAAAGATGCAACTGAGAAAAGTGATGCAACAAATGCAATTGTTTCCGCTTCTAATGAATTGGGTGTACCATTAGAAAAAATTTATGTAGAACTAAAATCAAAAGGTCGATTTTGGTTAGCTGAAGAATATCATCAAGATTTTGCTGATAGAAATGAATTAAAATATAAGTTCTATAGATTCTCATGTGGGAGAGATCAGAGATTGGATAAATTATGGGGTGATAACGCTAGATCAACAAATCTTTGGAATGAATGATTTAACTATAATTATTTATTTTTAATCCATTGAACAAGTGTTTTAACTCCAAAACCAGTTGCGCCTGATGGATTAATTCCCTTATTCTTATCAGTCCAACAAGTCCCAGCAATATCAATATGAGCCCATTTAATCTCTTTATCAAAGAATTCCTCTAAAAACAAAGCAGCAGTTATTGAACCACCTGCTCTAGGACCTGTATTTTTCATGTCAGCTATATGAGACTTTAAACCTTCTTTATAAGATTTTTGTAAAGGCATTTGCCATAATTCTTCTCCAGACTGGGCTGATGCAGCTTTTAGGTCATTTGCTAGGTCATCATTATTGCTCCAGAATCCAGCCACATCATTTCCTAATGCAACAACTATTGCTCCTGTTAATGTGGCGAGATCTATTATTGAATCCGGTTTTAAATTGGATGCGTAAGTTAAAGCATCAGCTAATGTGAGTCTGCCCTCTGCATCAGTGTTATTTATTTCAATTGTCTTGCCATTAGATGCCTTAACCACATCTCCAGGATGTACTGCAGATCCATTTATCATGTTTTCGCAAGCTGCCACAATAAAATGTATTTCTAATCCCTTTGGTTTTATTGCTCCAAGTGCTTTTGCTGCTCCTAAAACTGCAGCGCTTCCGCCCATATCATATTTCATCATTTCAATTTGAGAGGCTCCTACTTTAAGGTTGTATCCTCCAGAATCAAAGGTTAAACCCTTTCCAACAAGCGCAATCTTTTCTTTTATAGGGCCCTCTGAGCTCAAAGTAAGATGTATAAATTTAGGATCTAGATCAGAACCTTTTGCAACAGCTAAATATGCACCCATTCCTAAATCTTCACAATCTTTTGCCTCTAAAATTTTTACTTCCAAACCATGATCCTTAGCTATTTGAGAAGCCTGAATAGACATTTCCTGGGGCGTAAGACTATTTGGAGGGGCGGCTACAAGTCTTCTTGCTAGTTCTACACCTTCACATATTTTTTTTGTCTCTTCAAAGCTAATATTCTCAAATTTTTTTAGATTCAAAAATTCTATTTCTTTAAGCACTTTCTCTTCATCTTTTTTCTTGTTGAATCTATTGTCCTTATAGGCAGATAATCTAGCAGACTCTGCTAATTGATTTATTTCTAGTTTTGAATTTATTAATTCCCAAGGTAGCAAGATGCTGATTTTTTCATTTTTATCAACAGTTTTTCTAATTAGATTTCCTATGGAGTTTTCTATATCACTTTTTTTTAGGTCTTTCGATTTGCCAAGACCAACTATGATTAAAGTTTCTAATTTTTGATCTAAAAATTCAAAGCTTAGAGTTTTTCCTTTTTCTCCTTTGAATTTTTTTTGAGTAACTGTTTTTAGTAATAATTTTGGATCAACAACAAATTTTATGTTTTCAAGTTGGCTTGCAATTTCTTCCTCTAAAACTCCAAAAATTAATGAAGCACCTTGCCAGTTATCTAGATTTTTTTGGAATGTGGAAAATTGCATTTGTAAAATGGATTTAATTAACTTTTAGTTGTTTGTGAAAGTAGTTGCCCACCTATCTCGGGTTTCTTTATTAAAAGGTGGTAACCATAAATATATCAGTTGCTGTTCTAATTTACGTCTTAATTTTACTTCTTTAGGTACATCTAAGAAGAAACGAATATCTTGATGACTTGAGAGGTTATTATGGGCTAAGGCTTCTTTGTAGTTCATGAGGTAATTTTTACAGTCATGTTCTCCCTTCCATCTTTTATTTGCTTCGTTTGTTTCTCCTATATAAAGGATTATTTTAGAACTCTCCATTGAGTCAATTACAAAATAAATTGCTGGACCATCGTGTATATATTGATTTGTTCTCCAAAAATTTAATGATAATGGCTGCAGGGAAAATGGATCAATTTTTATTTCATTTGAAATTGTACTTATAGGAAGACATGTTTGGTGCAAAGTTTTATTGTGGGCATCTTTTGTAATTTTAAATTGGTGATTATGGATTTTATTTCTCCATTCAGTCAGGATTTCGCCTTTGAGTTTTAGATTATTTGAGTGTTGAAAATTTATTGATGTATTTACACTTGAACCAAATAATTCAAATTGTCTATTTTGATTTGAAATATTATTTACGTTGAATTTTTCCAATATCTATGAAACATGTCTACTAAATTTACTTCTGAAAAAATATAAATCAAAGAATTATTTATAAACTAAAGTTTATTAATCTTCTAATCAATCTAAAAGATTCTTGTTATCTTGTAATTGAGCATTAATTTAGCTAAGTAAAAAAATAGAAATGGGATTCTTTGAGTCAGACATCGTTCAAGAAGAAGCTAAAAAGCTTTTTACAGATTACCAAGAACTTATGAAACTTGGCTCTGATTATGGAAAATTTGACAGAGAAGGGAAGAAAATGTTTATAAAAAAAATGGAAACTCTTATGGATCGTTATAAGGTTTTTATGAAGAGATTTGAATTGTCTGAAGATTTTCAAGCAAAAATGACAGTAGAACAATTAAAGACACAGTTAAGTCAATTTGGGATTACTCCAGATCAAATGTTCGATCAAATGAATAAAACCTTAATAAGAATGAAGGATGAACTTGATAAAACTTCTTAAAGTTAAAGGTTAAAGCTTCATGACAGATAATTTAAAATTGCCATCATGGCTGTCAAGAGGAATAGAAGAATATTTTCCAATTAAGGGAACATATCAAACCTTTTCGGAGATAATTGATCATGCGAAAAAAAATAATAAAAAATTAAGGGTTAAACTCGGCATTGATCCAACTGGAACCGATATTCATCTTGGGCACAGTATATTGTTTAAAAAACTTAGGGCATTCCAAGATAATGGACATATTGCAGTTTTAATTATTGGGGATTTTACTGCTCAAATTGGAGATCCAACAGGAAAAAACAAAACAAGAGTTCAGTTATCGGAAAAACAAGTTAAGGATAATGCAAAAACATACTTAACCCAACTAGGGATGGGAAAGCCAGCCAATGAATCTATTTTAGATTTTGATTCAAAAGATAGAATAGAAATTAGATATAACAGTGAATGGTTAAAAGGATTAAATCTTAATTCGATAATTGAATTAATGGGGAGTGCAACAGTTAGTCAAATGCTAGCTAAGGAGGAATTTAATAAAAGGTACACATCGCAAGTCCCAATTGCTTTGCATGAATTCTTATATCCATTATTACAAGGTTACGATTCGGTAGTTGTTCAATCAGATATTGAGCTTGGAGGCACAGATCAGAAATTTAATATTGCAATAGGAAGAGACCTTCAAAGGCATTTTAAACAAGATCCTCAATTTGGTGTTCTGCTGCCAATCTTGACAGGTTTAGATGGAATTAAGAAGATGAGTAAGTCTGAATTTAACACCGTCGGTTTGAATGAAGATCCTCTTTCAATGTATTCAAAATTAGAAAAAGTACCCGATAATATAATACCCACCTATTTTGAATTACTCACTGAATTAGATTTAAGTTTTCTGGAAAACTCTAATCCGCGTGAATTACAGAGAAGAATGGCTTTAGAAGTTACTACTTTATTCCATGGGGACGAAGAAGCATTAAAGGCGCAATCAAACTGCGAAAAATTATTCCTTGGACACAAAGAAAAAGTTGGAGAAATTCCAGAGATTTCTTTAAAAGAAGTAGTTTTTCCAGTAAAGTTTTTCTACTTATTAAGTGCTCTAAAACTTTTCAAATCTAGCAGCGAATCTAAAAGATCTATTAAAGGTGGAGGTGTGAAAATTGATAGTCAAAAAGTTATAAATCCTGATTTAGTTTTTAATTCAAAAAATGATTTGGAAGGAAAAATTTTGCAAATTGGAAAAAAAATAATTAAGAGGTTTGAAAACTGAAAATTGATGAATAACAGATTTAATTCGGAAGATAAAATAATATTGGCAATTGATGGATTAGATGTAAGTCAAGCAAAATTACTTTTGGAAAAATGTCCCAACATTAAGTGGGTGAAAGTTGGTTTAGAGCTTTTTGTTAGGGAAGGTCCAAGAGTTATTGAAATATTAAAAGTTTTAAATAAAAAAATTTTTTTAGACTTAAAATTTCATGATATTCCAAATACCATGCGTGGAGCATGTTTCCAAGTTTCAAAATTAGGAGTTGATATAATTTCTGTTCATGCTTCAGCAGGTTTAAAAGCTCTTAAGGATTCGAAACAAGCATCTTTAGAAGGAGCCACCTCAGTCAGCGTGAAACCTCCATTGGTTGTAGGAATAACTGTTTTAACAAGCTTTTCTCTTAAAGATTTTCAAACTGATCTTAATAGAAATAATTCAATTGAAGAAAATGTATTGAGACTTGCAAAGTTATCTTTTGATGCCGGATTAGATGGATGTGTTTGTTCCCCTTGGGAGGTAAATATGTTGAGATCTATTTATAAACATAATTTTGAACTTATTACACCGGGTATCAGATTAAATATTGACAATAAAGATGATCAAAATAGAATTATGACTCCCCATGAAGCTATAGATAATGGCGCTTCTAAGTTAGTCATTGGCAGATCAATTTCAAAAGCTATAGATCCTAATAAAGCTCTAATAGAAATATTTAAATCTATTGATTCTGATTAATTTTGGATTCTTCTCCCTTAAGCAATCTTGTTATGTTTGTTCTATGTTTCCATATTACTAATAATGCCACAATTAAACTTATAAAAAAGTATGAGTGCATAAATTTACCTAGGTAAAAAAACATAAAAATAGGAAGTAAAATTGCAGCTGAAATACTGGATAAAGAAACAAATTTAGTTTTTGTTAGGACTATTAAAAAAATGCCAAGAGATGCGAGCCCAACTTTCCAAGAAAGAGCTAAAAACATACCTAATCCAGTAGCAACAGCTTTCCCTCCTCTACCTCTAAGCCATATTGGCCAAATATGTCCTGAGATAGCGGATATTCCTGCTATTACCTCTATTAATCCTTGATCTGTATAAATTTGAGCAATTTTTACTGCTATAAGGCCTTTCCCAACGTCAATCATAAACACAAAAAGTGCTGGCCATTTCCCAACATTTCTTAAGACATTTGTGGCACCTGTAGATCCAGAACCCATAGTTCTTAGATCTATATTTTTGAGATATTTTCCAATTAAAAAACCTGTCGGAAGTGATCCTAAAAGATAACTTGTAAAAATTATTAAGATATTCATAAACCTTAGTTTAGTTCAAGATCATCGTAAATTTCATTATCTGAACCAGCAAATGCAACCCATAATGGGAATTGAAGTATTGGAATTTCAACAGAAGTTTCTGCTGCATCAATGATAATAAATGGCAATTCTTCATTAGCTTCTAATCTATCAGCTCTTTCGATGACACCTTCTGGCCTTTCAAACAGAACAATCCCACTATTAGGTCCAAAGTCATCCCTTGTTAGACCAAGTGAATCTTGAAGAATTCTTCTCCATTCACCTAATCGTTCTGGCTGCGAAGCTA
The DNA here is from genome assembly GCA_902572395.1 of uncultured Synechococcaceae cyanobacterium. Taxonomy (GTDB): domain Bacteria; phylum Cyanobacteriota; class Cyanobacteriia; order PCC-6307; family Cyanobiaceae; genus Prochlorococcus_A. The sequence goes on along the minus strand of CACGFX010000010.1, from coordinate 5,140 downwards.
AAATAAGAGTCTGAAATTGATCTCCATATAATTCGCCAAGAATAGATATAAAGCCAGCTGATAACAAGGCATTTTTTTGTCGAGATCCTCTACTTTCAAGAGAACCTCTTCCGCCCATGTTAAAGAACCAATCATCCATAATTTCTATATCTGAGGAATCAAGACTCCGTCTTAATTTCCAAGGTTCTGCATAAAAATCGGGTTGTTCTGTGAAACTTGTAAAGCAACTTTTAATAATCTTTTCATCTGGCTTAAATGTCTCGGAAAGAGCGGGAACATTAACTACATTATTTGTTCTATTGTCTGGCTTTTTCTCATCAAGGGGAGAAGGTTTTACGATTATTGGTTGAGAAACTAATTCAAGTCTCTCTACGTTTTGTGAAAGATTCTGCAAAGCTCCAGTTAAGTATTCTTGAAAGCCTTTAACTCTTTTAGCGATATTATCTGACTGTCCTTTGAAATTAGACTCAATATCTTTTTCTATTTCATTTTTTTTGGTTTCTAACTCTTTTATTTCTTTAACTAAAGAGTCTTTTTTTAAAAAGAGATCTCTAAAAATTTCATCAGAAATTTCATCAAAAGATTTAGTTGATTTATCGTTTTTCGGTGTAATTTTTTTATTTTGAGTTGTATTTTTCTTACTAATTTGTTTGGTTTTATCATCTGAAATTGACTTATCTATTTTTAATTCCTTTTCAGGATTATTGTCGGAAATTTCTGTATTGGTCATTTAAATAATTTTGATGATAAGGCAAAGTCTGAATTTTAAGAATTTTTAATTTCCAGGTAGTCAACTTTTTTTATGAGCTCATCTTTTAATTGCTTTGGATTAAATAAAATTGGTAATAAATGAGGACTGGACTTTTCTCTAAAATAAAAAATACCTGGGATTATGGGGAAAAAGAATTTCCATGATATCCAGTTCTTGAATGGAAAAGTTCTAATCTCTTTCCCTAATTGTAAAACGATAAAATCATCATTTGTAATTTTTATTCTTAAGGTGAATGACTGAAGTAATAAAAAAAAGCTAAAAGAAGCAAAAACTATTGTTGGCAAAGAACCAATATTCAAAAACAAAAGCATAAAACTTAAAACTATTAGAATGATTGGCAACTGAAATGAGGGAGATATTATTACTGGTTCCTCTTTTTTTGATTTAGTATTAAACATAGAATCATCCAAATAAAATTTGTGTAAGTAATACATCCATTAAAGATACAGTAACGAGAGTCATAACAACCGCACCTGTTGTACTTGTTCCAACTTCTTTTGGACCACCTTTGGTTGTAAGTCCATATCCACAAGCAATTATTGAAATAAGTAATCCGAACACTACAGATTTTATTAACATTGAAGTTAAGTCTGAACTGGTTAAACTCACATTACCTGATCTTACAGATGTCCAAAAAACTATTGGAGGAACTTTATAAAAAATTGTGCTCCAAATTTGTCCACTCCATAAAGCTACAGATAAAAACAAAAGACACTGTATTGGAGACATTATTACCATCGATAGTAACCTTGGGACTACCAAATATTGGACTGGTTCGGTCCTTAACATGGTTATTGCCTCAATTTGTTCTGTGACTTTCATAGTGCCCAGTTGAGCAGCATAGGCAGTGGCAACCTTTCCAGTCATTAAAGTAGCAGTTAGAAGAGGAGCCATTTCTCTTGCCATGCCTACTGCTAATAAACCTCCAATTTCACTTGAAACCCCCATACTTGTAAGTTGTGATGCAACTTGAATATTAAAAACTGTACCTGCGGCAATTCCTGTAATTAATACAATTAATAAACTGCCAGGGCCTGACTCCATAAGTTGGTCAAAGAGATCATTTTTGGAAATTTTACCCTTAAAGATAAAATTAATTGCTTGCCCGCCAATGACTAGGCTGCTTAGAAGTCTTTTGAAAAAATTAAGGTGATACATATCTTTATATTAGTTTGTAATTAATTTTCGATCCCATTTTCTCATGATTAAAAGACCAATTATTACCAATATTGAGGGTATAAAACCAATACATAATCTAATAGTTAATTGTGCTGAGTAGCATTGTTCAATAATATTTAGACCATCTTTATCAACAAAGCATGATTGGTAACCTGATAAATACAATAAAAATCCTAATAATTGAACACTAAACGCGATACCTATCTTCTGAATAAGTACCATCCAAGCAGTATATAATCCTGCTGGTTTCTTTGGGTCTTCATCTATCGCATCAGGAAGTAGTGACCAAGGGATAAGAAAAGCGGTTGAAGCTCCAATGCCAATAAGACAGATTATGAAAATTAAAAGAATGAATAAAAATATGTTGCTGGCACTTAGGAATAAACTATCTCCAACTCCTGAAATTTTTGATAATGAAGGTAAAAATAAAGCTGCTGTACATGAAATAATCCACATAATCGCTCCGTAGTTTAACGCTGAAATCCTGTTCAATTTATTTGATACCCTGGTCCATATTTGTAAACCCACTAAAGCGCTAATTTGGAAAGGTATCGGGATCCACTTCGCAATATATGTTGGTACATTAAGTACATCCTCGACATAGATTAACGCTACTGTTTGCATCAATTGTAAGGCGCACCAGAGAAGAATATAGAGCGTAATAACTTTTAGAAATTTTTTATTTTTGAAGATCCTTTTGAATTGAAGTGTTATAGCTTCAACTTTTCCTGTGGGCCTTCTTGCTTTTTTTGCAAATGGAGCTAATCCCCAACAAGAAATTAATGTTGCAGCAACTGCAATACATCCGCTTATTTTACCCATTAAAAAATATTCATTATTTGCAGATCCTTCGGAACCTAATACAACTCCAGCAATTATTAAACCAGTTAGTCCTGCAATTATTGAGCCAGTAAATCTAGATGCGTTCAGTCTTGTTCTTATTGCTGTTTTTTCAGAGATTTCAGTAGAAAGAGCTGCAAAAGGAAGATTAATACTTGTATAAGCAGTCATCACGATTATAGAAATTATGGCATAGTAAATAGTCTTAGTTAGCACTGAACCAGGGGGTGTCCACCATATCGCAGCTAAAGAGAAGCCAAGAGGAACAGATGCTGCTACCATCCAAGGGATTCTAGGCCCCCATCTTGATTTAGTACGATCACTTAACCATCCAATTAACGGATCATTTACTGCATCCCATATCTTTATTAACATTAATAATGATCCTGCAATTATTACTGGTAAACCAGCAGAAATAAAGAATTTGAAAAGAAAAAAACCAAATTGTGTTGCGACTAAACCTGTGCCTGCATCTCCTAGCCCGTAAGAGAACATTAATCTTGTTGTTGATCTAGAAATATTTTTTTTCGAGTGTGAATTTTCCAATCTTTTTACTTTGTTTATTGTTTGATAATGTATTATTGCAATGGTAATTCTATTACTTAATGCGGGCGTGGTTTAGTGGTAAAACCTCAGCCTTCCAAGCTGAAGATGCGGGTTCGATTCCCGCCGCCCGCTTTTAGAATAAATTATTTTTTGCCCCAAATACTTCTTCTGAAATGATTAGTAAAGAGCTTCGACTCTTTATTGAAACAGATTTTTCATTAATAGTTAAGGGTTCAAAAATCTCAGACATGCTAGTGTCAATAACTTTTAACCAATTATATTTACATTTCGGCAAGGGGAAATCGATACTTTTTGAATAAGCATTTAAACCTATCCAGACCAGCGGATTAGTATTGTCTTTATTAATGCTAAAGGCAACTGTGTGAGACCAACTACTCCAATCGGGGCTATCTAACTTTGTTCCATGCCAATGATATGTTGGAATATTTTCATTGGTTTGATTATTAGGGAAGAATGATGGATTGAAAATGTTTATTAGTTTTTTTCGGATTTTTATAACGTATTTAAAATATTCTAATAATTCCAAATCTTGTTGACCATGTTCCCAATTCATCCAGCCCAATAAATTATTTTGGCACCAAGAATTATTGTTCCCGCCTTGTGATCTTCCTATCTCATCACCCATAAGTATCATTGGAACACCTTTAGAGATAAGTAAACTAAGAATAAGATTTTTTTGTTGTCTTTTTCTTAAATCATTGATTAATAAGTTCGTAGTTGGTCCCTCAGTACCATGATTCCAAGAATTGTTATGGTTATCTCCATCTCTATTTTGCTCTCTATTGGCAAAATTATGTTTTCTATTGAAAGTAACTAAGTCTTTTAGAGTGAATCCATCATGTGAAGTAATAAAATTTATCGACTTTGGAAAAATATTATCTTCTTTATAAATAGACGGCGTCCCTTTTATTTTATCGCTCATATTCCAAGCTGTATCTTTATCCCCCTTCCAAAATCTCCTCAAGTCATCTCTAAAATGACCATTCCAAGTGAAAGTATTCTTAGATGGGAAATCACCTAATTTATATAAACCGCCACAATCCCATGGCTCACTTATGAACTTGATATCGATAAGTTCTGGTTCACATTCTATATCTTCAAAAATTGGAGGATTATCAAGCGGTGAAAGATTTTCTCCTCTAGATAGGGCAATTCCTAAATCAAATCTAAAACCATCAACTCCTAATTCAGTCGCCCAACATTTTAAGGATTCAATTATTAGTTTTCTAACTAATCCTCTGTTTGCTGCAATAGTATTACCACAACCTGAGACGTCCTGATAATTTTTATCTTTTCCAATAAAGTAATAAAGATTTTCATCTATACCTTTCCAAGATATTGCTGGCCCTTTTGAATCACCTTCGCAGGTGTGATTGTATACAACATCTAAGATGACTTCAATGTCTGCTTTATGGCATTCCTCTACAAATCTTCTAAATTCTTCTCTATTCTTTTCGGCAGATTCATTCGAAAGATATTCAAAATGAGGAGTAAACCAATTAATTGGACTATATCCCCAAAAATTTTTTAGACCATTTGGGGCATCAGTAGGGTCAAAACAAAAAATTGGAAGTAATTCAATTGTTGTAATACCCAGTTCTTTGAGATAAGGAATTTTTTTTAAAAATTTCTTAAAACAACTTTCATCTTTATCAGTTGATTCAGTGAAAGCTTTGATATGGAGTTCATAAATAATTGTTTCTTCCCAAGAATGTTTCGGTCTTGGATAATCCTTAAAATTAAATAATTTTCTATCGCAAACAACGCTTTTAAGGCAAGAAT
>CACGFX010000009.1 GCA_902572395.1 uncultured Synechococcaceae cyanobacterium | reverse complement strand
TTTATTGAAGCTAAAGAATCCAAAAGATGGGATCGTTTTTCCCAGTTTGGAGTTATTGCTGCAAAGCAAGCCTTTAATGATTCTGGACTTGAAATTACTGAAGCTAACGAATCAAGAATTGGAGTGATTATTGGTTCTGGTGTTGGAGGCTTACTAACTATGGAAAGTCAAGCTCAAATATTGAGTCATAAAGGGCCTAAAAGAGTAAGTCCATTTACAGTCCCTATGATGATTCCAAACATGGCAACTGGGTTGGCTGCAATCGCTTTGGGTGCAAAAGGACCAAGTTCCTCTGTTTCCACCGCTTGCGCTGCCGGTTCAAATGCAATTGGTGATTCTTTTAGATTACTCCAACTTGGAAAAGCAGATGCAATGATCTGTGGGGGAGCAGAAGCAAGTATTACACCTCTCGGAGTAGCTGGTTTTGCCAGTGCCAAAGCTCTTTCTTCCAGAAATGAAAGCCCTCAAACTGCTAGCAGACCTTTCGATGCAGAAAGAGATGGATTCGTTATTGGAGAGGGATCTGGAATTCTTGTTTTAGAAACTTTAGAAAATGCACAAAAAAGGAATGCGAAAATTTATGCAGAAATAGTTGGTTATGGTACAACATGTGACGCTCATCATATCACTGCTCCATCTCCAGGCGGGATTGGAGGCGCCGAAGCTATCAAGTTAGCAATTGAAGACGCTTGTCTTAGCCTTGAAAAAGTTGATTACATAAATGCTCATGGAACAAGTACATCAGCTAATGATAAAAATGAAACTTCTGCAATTAAATCTATTTTTAGAGACAGATCTTACCTCATTCCTGTAAGCTCTACTAAGTCGATGACAGGTCATCTCCTAGGAGGCTCAGGAGGTATAGAAGCTGTAGCTTGTATACTTTCTTTGACACATAATTTTATCCCTCCTACAATTAACTACGTGAATCGAGATCCTGAATGTGATCTTGATTATGTACCAAATAATGCAAGAGAAGCTCAAATAGGAGTTGCTCTTTCTAATTCTTTCGGCTTTGGTGGTCACAATGTTTGCCTTGCTTTCAGCAAAATGAATTGAAGACAACCAATTCTGTATTTCCAACTTAACTTTTTTTAAAACAATGGTCGCTGCATCTGTTTCATTAGAATCACTTTGTGTAAATAGTATAAGAATGCTTGCTGTAGATGCAGTAAATAAATCTAATAGTGGACATCCTGGATTGCCAATGGGATGTGCTCCTATGGGCTATGCATTATGGCAAAACATACTTAATCACAACCCTAATAACCCAAAATGGTTCAATAGAGACCGTTTTGTATTATCAGCTGGTCATGGCTGTATGTTGTTATATTCCTTACTTCATTTGACAGGATATAAATCAGTTTCCATAGAAGATATTAAAGAATTTAGGCAATGGGGATCAAAAACTCCTGGCCATCCAGAAACATTCGAAACTGAAGGTGTTGAAGTTACAGCTGGTCCTCTTGGAGCAGGAATTTCAAATGCGGTTGGTTTAGCAATAGCTGAAACACACTTAGCAGCAAAATTTAATAAGCCTGATTGCAATATTGTTGATCACTATACTTACGTAATAATGGGTGATGGCTGTAATCAAGAAGGTATTGCATCAGAGGCCTGCTCATTAGCTGGTCATCTTAAGCTTGGAAAATTAATTGCACTTTATGACGATAATCAAATTACAATTGATGGGCGAACTGATGTTTCTTTTACCGAAGATGTCCTAAAAAGATACGAAGCTTATGGATGGCATATACAACATGTTGAAGATGGGAATCATGATGTAAAAGGAATCACTGAAGCTATCGAAAAAGCAAAATTAATTACAGACAAGCCTTCAATTATAAAAATTTCTACAACCATAGGTTATGGTTCTCCCAATAAATCAGATACTGCTGGAATCCATGGAGCAGCTGTGGGAGAAGAAGAAGCTGCATTAACTAGAGAGTTTCTAAATTGGGAATATCCTCCATTTGAAATACCCGATGAAGTATACGCCCATTTTAGAAAATCAATAAACAAAGGTGAAAATTTAGAGAAAGAATGGGATTCTAACTTTGAAGAATATCAAAAAAAATATCCTTCTGAAGGAGCCGAGTTAAAAAGAATGTTAGAGGGTAAATTACCTGAGAATTGGGACTCAGATCTCCCCTCTTATTCGCCTGATGATAAAGGATTAGCCACCAGAAAGCATTCACAAATATGTTTGGGTGCTCTAGGTCCTAACCTACCCGAACTAATTGGCGGATCTGCAGATTTAACTCACTCTAATTACACAGATATAAAAGGTGAAACTGGATCATTCCAGCCACATAGCCCTGAAAAAAGATATTTACATTTTGGTGTACGAGAGCATGCAATGGCAGCTGTGCTTAATGGAATTGCTTATCACAATAGTGGTCTTATCCCTTATGGTGGAACCTTCCTTGTTTTCGCCGATTATATGAGAGGCTCAATGAGGCTTTCAGCACTTAGCGAATTAGGAGTAATCTATGTCTTAACTCATGATTCAATTGGTGTAGGAGAAGATGGCCCAACACATCAACCTATTGAAACTATCCCTTCTCTTCGCGCAATGCCTAACATGCTAGTTTTCAGACCTGGAGATGGCAATGAGACGAGTGGAGCTTATAAACTCGCTATTGAAAATCGAAAAAGACCTTCTGCCCTTTGTTTAAGTAGACAAGGTATGCCAAATCAAGAAAATACTTCGATAGACAAAGTTGCTCTAGGAGGATATGTAGTTTCCGATTGTGAAGGAACACCAGATCTAATATTTATTGGTACTGGAAGCGAACTGAATCTTTGCATTGAAGCAGGTAAAGAAATTTCAAACTTCGGTAAAAAAATTAGAGTTGTTTCTATGCCTTGTGTAGAACTTTTTGAAGAGCAAGAAGAATCTTATAAAGAAAGTGTTTTACCTAGTAGTGTGAAAAAGAGAGTTGTAGTAGAAGCTGCCCATTCATTTGGTTGGCATAAATATACAGGTTTTGAAGGGATTTGTATTACCATGGACAGATTTGGTGCATCAGCACCAGGCGGCGAATGTATGAAAAATTTTGGATTTACGGTCGAAAACGTAGTTAATAAGACGAAGGAAATTCTATAAATACTAATTGATAACTACACAGAAGTATTGCATTCCTCAAGCTTATCTTTTAACTGTTCAAGAGATTCATCAGAAATCTTTGAATTCATTGGGCAATGTTTAGGGCCACACATTGAACAAAACTCTGCCTTTTTAAAGATTTCTTCAGGCAGTGTTTCATCATGGTATTGCTTTGCCCTTTCCGGATCTAATGAAAGTTCGAATTGTTTATTCCAATCAAAGTTATACCTTGCATGACTAAGTTCATCATCTCGGTCACGAGCTCCGGCTCTATGCCTTGCTATATCAGCAGCGTGAGCAGCTATTTTATAAGCAATTAAGCCTTCTCTCACATCATCTGCATTTGGTAGGCCTAGATGTTCTTTTGGCGTTACATAACATAACATAGAAGTTCCATACCACCCTGCCATCGCTGCCCCAATAGCACTTGATATATGGTCATAACCAGGTGATATATCTGTCACTAATGGACCAAGCACATAAAATGGCGCTTCTGAACATTCTTCCATTTGCTTTCTCACATTAAACTCAATTTGGTCCATAGGTACATGACCAGGACCCTCAACCATTACTTGAACATTATGTTCCCATGCTCTTCGAGTAAGTTCGCCTAAGGTCTTCAATTCAGCTAGCTGAGCATCATCAGAAGCATCATGCAAACATCCAGGCCTTAATGAGTCGCCTAGAGAAAAAGTACAATCATATTTCTTAAAAATCTCACAAATATCATCAAACCTTGTATAGAGAGGGTTTTGTTTAAAATGATGTAACATCCACTGGGCTAAAATACCTCCCCCCCTACTAACAATTCCTGTAATTCTTCCTTTAACTTTCGGCAAATGCTCTATTAATAGCCCAGCATGTATAGTTTGATAATCTACGCCCTGCTGACAATGTTTTTCAATAATATGTAGAAAATCGTCTTCAGTTAATCTATCTATTGAACCATGAACACTCTCTAATGCTTGATACACAGGAACTGTTCCAATGGGAACAGGAGACTGATGAATTATGGCTTGCCGAACTTCATCTAAATTTACTCCTCCTGTAGAAAGATCCATAACCGTATCAGCCCCATATTTAACTGCCAGTTTTAGCTTCTCTACTTCTTCTTTGATATCACTAGCATTAGGGGAAGCACCAATATTGGCATTAACTTTACATCTTGAAGCAATGCCTATAGACATTGGCTCAAGATTCAAATGATTAATATTAGCTGGAATAATTAATCTTCCTCTTGCCACTTCTTCCATTATTAATGAAGAAGGAAGATTCTCTTTTTTAGCAACAAAATCCATTTCTTCAGTGATATATCCATTTCTCGCAAAGTTCATTTGAGTTACATTGTCTTTCCCAAGGCGAGGCTTAATCCACGAACTTCTCATAATTTACAAATTTTTTTAAAGTGTTATTACTAAAGTTTGATCAAATCTTCACTTCCCTACATCAAGGTTAATGATTCAGGTTCAAAGGGTATGATCTCAGCTAAGTTAAAATTCTTAGCACCCCTAGTATTAATATTATTAATAGCTCTTTTCTAAAAAATAGTCATCTCATATTGAGTAAAAATAAATAAAATAATTTTATTTAGCTTTTTTATACGTCTTTATCTTATTTAGAATATTTTTCCTATTCAATTGTCTGCTTATACCCCTCTCCAAAATAATTACAACTCCCATTACGCCAATAGGTAAATAAAAAATCTTCTTGGAATTTCCTCTAAATATTAATCCGACAGTAGATATGAGGATCATGAAAGGAGCCACAAAAGATAAAATAAATCTTTTATTAATTTTCATTTACCAATTGTATTAATTTTTTCATTGTTTAATTTTACAATGGATTCTGTTATTACTTTAATTCCAATAGCAATAGCTCTTTCATCTGGATCAAATTTAGAACTATGAAGCGGAGCACATCCATTTGAACTCGAAACTCCAAGCCTAAACATAGCCCCTGGAATATCTTTTAAAAATTCGGCAAAATCCTCAGCTCCTAATGATGGTTTTTGTAATTCGATAACATTTTCTTGACCCAAAACTTTAATTCCCGAATCTCTAAGGACTCTGTTAATTTCAGAATTATTATTAACTGCCGGAGTGATTTCTCTAAATATTACTTTTGCTTCAGCTCCGCAACTATTAGCTAATGAATTGATATTTTCATTGAGCCAATTACCAATATTCTTAAATAGTTTACGATTAGTACATCTTACTGTACCAATTAAATTAACTTTTTCTGCAAGAACATTGAATGCATTGCCACCATTTATTTTCCCAAAAGTTATTACTACAGGATCTAGAGGATCTAACTTCCGTGTTATTGATTCTTGAATTCCCGAGATTACTTTAGAGGCCGCCCAAATAGCATCAACTCCTTCATAAGGTCGAGCACCATGCCCTGATTTTCCTTTAATCTCTACCTTAAGTTCTCCCGCAGCTGCGGTTAAACTCCCCTCTTTAATTCCAATAGTCCCTACTGATAAATCTGGGTAAACATGGACTCCTAAAATATGGTTTAACCCATTAATTGCACCATCCTTAATCATCCATCTAGCTCCGCTCGCAATTTCTTCAGCTGGCTGAAAAATTATCCGAATCCCAAAATTTAGTTTTAAATCCTTAATAATTTTTGCCACCCCCAATCCAATCGATATATGCAAATCGTGACCACAAGCATGCATAACACCATCTACTTTTGAAGCAAAACTTAATTTAGTTTCCTCAAATATTGGCAAAGCATCCATATCTACTCTTAAACCTATAATGCCCTTATCTAAGGGTCCAAAATCAGCTACAACTCCGGTCCTGCCAATAGATTCTCTAACATTCCAACCAATATTTTTTAAAAAACCACTTATCAAAATCGCCGTTTGATTTTCAAGTCCACTTAATTCCGGATGTGCATGGATATGTCTTCTTAAATTAATTAATTCATCATTAAACGAATCAATTTTTTCATAAACCTGATCTCTATTCATCACTTATTTTAAATCGATAAAGTTCATTAAATCTTTAATTGGTTGTGGAGGCCATCTTCTTATTTTTTTCAACCATTCTTCATCACTATATCTAGGATCTAATTCAGTTACCGCTATCCAATTACTCTCTGCTTTCCCAGATTCACCCTTGGACCAATTCAAAGCTGTTAAAGCTGCCCTAGCATCAGCAAAAGTTGGATAACGTCTAATTAATTTTTTTAATTCTTTTTCAGATTCATCAATATTCCCCAACTGGAAATCTGCTAATGCCATACTCGATCTAGCCATAGCAAATCCAGGGTTATATAAAGCAGCTTTTGCAAATAAATCTCTAGCTTTTTCCCAATGTGATGTAGATCCTTCTACATTAGCCAAATTATATAATGCAGAGAAATTTTTACTATCTTGCGAAATAACGAACATATAATCTTTTTTCGCTAACGACCATAGATCCAATGCTTCCTCTGCTATCCCCCTGTTAATGTAGGGATCTATTTCACTAGGATGCAAACTTATTGCCTTATTTTGGTCATCTATTGATCCCTTTACATCTCCTATAACAAGTCTTACATTTCCTCTATTGCTAAAACCTGCAGCATCATCGGGATAAGAATCAAGATATTTATTCCATTCTTGTAAAGCGAGATTAAATTTTCCTCTTGAACTTAAGTCTAATGCATTTTTAAACAAATCCTCCCTTAAAGATAATGAATAGCATGGGGCAACATAAAAAATATTCAAAAAGACAAAAATTATTACAAAACAAACCTTAACTTTTTTAAAAGTTATCATTTTTTGAATCAATGTATTTTTTTCCCAAAGCAGTAAGCAATCTTCCTCGAGGAGTTCTTGTGACAAAACCAATTTTTATTAAATATGGCTCAACTACAAATTCTAACATTGAAGAATCATCACCCAAGCCAGCTGCAATTGCATCAAGGCCAGTTGGAATATTATTGTTTTGGTTAAGAAAAGATAAATAGTGTCTATCTAAAGAATCCAATCCTTTTTCGTCTATTTGGTAAGAATTTAAAGCTTTTTTTATTAAATTCAATGAGACCATATTAGTTTTATTAACAACTTGAGCATAATCTCTAACTCGTCTTAATAATCTTAAAGCAATTCTTGGAGTCCCTCGAGATATCTTCGCTAAATCATAAGATGCTTCATTATCTATAGTGAGATTTATTAATCGGGAAAAATTATCAATTATTTTTTTTAATTCTTCATATGTGTAAAAATCAATTTTCTGAGATATACCAAATCTATCTCTTAGAGGTGCACTTATAGAGGCTAATTTAGTAGTCGCGCCAATCAGAGTAAACCTAGGTAGATTAATTGTTCTGCAACGGGCTCCTCTATTAGCTCCCATAGTTAAGTCAAGTCTAAAATCCTCCATTGCAGAATATAACAACTCTTCAGTTAACCTATTTAAGCGATGTATTTCATCGATAAATAAAACTTCACCATCCTTTAGTCCAAGAAGTAAACCTACAATATCTCTGGGTCTTTCAATTGCTGGCGCAGTCGCTATCCTACATTTTGTATTCAATTCATGAGCTATCAAAAAAGCAAGAGTAGTCTTACCTAAACCAGGCTGTCCATATAAAAGAGTATGCTCCATCGGTTCTTCTCTAAAAATTGAAGCATCTATAGCTATTCTTAAAGAAGATTTAAGTTGTTCTTGGCCAATAAATTCGTTCAAAGTAAGAGGCCTCGCTAAGTTCAGATTTTTATTTCTTTTTTCTTCTGGAATTATTTTTGAATCAACTAGCCTAAGCTCTTTTTTACGAAGAGAAAAGTTATTATCGCCTAAATTTGAAGAAATTATTGCCATAATAAAAGGTTAATTGCATTTGTTCTTAGTAGAAAGATTTTTATAACTAAAATGGCAAAAAATTCAAACAAAGTTAAAAATAATTTTAAACTTCTAGCTGAGAATAGATATGCAAAATTTCAATATGCAATATCTGAAACAATCGAAGCTGGAATTGAGCTTTTAGGGACTGAAGTAAAGTCCATTAGAAACGGAAAAGCAAATTTAAGAGATGGTTACTGTACGTTTAGAGATGGTGAGATCTTATTATTAAATGTTCACATTTCACCACATAAAAATGTGGGATCTTTCTTTAATCATGATCCATTAAGAAATAGAAAGTTGCTGCTTCATAAAAAAGAAATAATAAAAATGAAATCCAATTCTGAAAAAAAAGGAATGACTATTGTTCCATTATCTCTTTATTTAAAAGGCTCATGGATAAAACTAACTATTGGAGTCGGCAAAGGGAAAAAATTACATGACAAACGCCAAGATGAAAAACAAAAAAGTATAAAAAAAGAAATCAACTCTGCACTAAAAAGATGAAATTTTTGTGCAAAATTATTGCAACTACGAATCTAAACTTACTGAACTTGGAGGTGGGGAAGGATCTGGATCTGCAATTAACATATGCTGTAAAACTGTTTCAGGTCTCTCACTGTCTCTCCAGCGAATTTTGTATGCAGGCATTTTTGTTCCTCTACTTGTAGTTTGCTCTACTGGTTCAATAACCCATCCTCTTCTTGATCGGCCCTGAGGATTCCTTTTTACTACTGCATCCGCGTGTTTGAAACGGAAACCAACACGTTCACCACTCATTTAAAAATTTCGTATTGGATTAATTCTTCTATTTTACTTCATTCAAGGGTGATTTTTCATTTTTTTTTGAAGTTATTTCTGGTTTTAACAAAGGGAAAGGGATTACATCTCTAATTGATGCGCTATTAGTAATTAACATGATAAGCCTATCAATGCCTATGCCTAATCCTCCAGTAGGGGGCATGCCAATCTCTAAAGCATTCAAGAAATCTTCATCTACACAGTGAGCCTCAAGATCTCCTTCATCCCTAAGAGATTGCTGTAGCTGCATTCTTTCTCTTTGATCTACTGGATCTATCAACTCACTAAACGCATTTGCTAGCTCACGACCAACAATGAATAATTCGAATCTCTGAACCATTTCTTTATTATCAAGATGAGGCCTAGCTAAAGGAGAAATTTCAACAGGATAATCGATAACAAAAGTGGGTTCTATAAGTTTTGATTCTACTTTTTGCTCAAAGACTTCATTTAAAAGTCTTCCTATAGTGTTGACTTTATCAGAGCAATCAACATTTATACTTTTAACGGCTTGTTTTGCTGCTTGAAAGTCTCCACTGAAAGAATCAAAATCAATCCCTGTATATTTTTTTACAATATCTTTCATGGATACTCTTGTCCAAGGTTTAGAAAAATCAATTTCTTTATTTTGATAATTTATATTTAAAGACCCACATGCATCAGCTACAATGTCTTTGATCAATTCTTCTGTTAAATTCATCATATCGACATAGTCAGAAAAAGCTTGATAAATTTCAACTGAGGTGAATTCTGGATTGTGCCTTGTACTTATCCCCTCATTACGAAAGATTCTTCCCAATTCATATACTTTTTCAAATCCTCCAACAACCATTCTTTTTAAATGTAATTCTGTAGCTATTCTTAGATACAGCGGAATATCTAATGTATTGTGATGAGTTATAAATGGTCTAGCTTCAGCACCACCAGCTTCAGATTGCAGAATTGGAGTCTCTATCTCTAAAAAATTTCTATTATCTAACCATTTTCTTATAAAACTTATACATTTTGCTCTTGTTTTAAATACATTTTTAGAGTGAGGATTCACTATTAAATCTAAATAACGTTGTCTATATCTTTTTTCAATATCAGTCAATCCATGCCATTTATCTGGCAGAGGTTGTAATGATTTGGATAACATTTCCCACTTTTCTACTTTTATAGAAAGCTCACCTTTATTTGTTTTTTTAATAGTTCCATAGACGCCTATCCAATCACCAATATCTACTATTTCCTTGATATCTTCAAAAGAAAGTAATTTTTGTTTTTCTAAATTTAAGTTAATAATCTTTTTTTCAAGATAAAGCTGAATCTGACCATCTTGATCGCTTATTGTAAAAAAGGCAATTTTACCCATTATCCTTTTTGCCATCACTCTTCCAGCAATAGCAACACTGAAGTCTTCCTCTTGACCATTTTCTAAATAATCAAATTTTTGAAAAAGAAATTTTGTAGTATTTGAGACCTTAAAACTCTGTGCGTAAGAAGCAAAACCTTTACTGATGAGTGAATTAGCTTTTTGTAAGCGTGCTTCTTTTATTTCAGACAAAATTTATTTAATATATATGTTTTATTTAATAAAATTATCAGACTATGGCTCAACTTGCCAAAGATGTTGCTGTTTCACCAACTCTCTGAGATGCGTAACCAATTCCTCTAACTGTTAGTATTAATTCTGGATTTCTTGGATCTGGTTCTAATTTACCTCTTAATCTAGCTACATATACATCTACAACCCTTAAATCAGCTGCTCTACGAGGAGGATAACCCCATAGCTGTTCTAAAATTTCTGCTCTCGGGACAACCTTTCCAGGCTCATCAAACAATAATTCCAGGAGGCTAAATTCAGTATAAGTTAAACTTATTCTATCTCCTGCTCTTGAAACTTGTCTGCGATTAGTATCTACAACTAAACTTCCAAATTTCATAACTCCTTTGCCTGAAGGAACTTCTTTAGTTTCCGTAACCGATACAGTTGGGCCCATTCTTCTCAAAATAGTTGCTATTCTAGCCTCTAACTCTTTTGGGCTAAATGGTTTAGATAAATAATCATCAGCACCTAAGTCCAAACCTGCAACTCTCTCTGAAATAGCCTCTAGAGCTGTTAAGAATATTATTGGAACTACTGATTCAGCTCTAATTCTTCTACATACAGCAAATCCATCCATTTTTGGAAGCATAACATCAAGAACTATCAAATCTGGGGAATCTCTTTGAAAAGACTCAAGAGCTTCTTCACCGTTAGTGGCTGAATACACCTGATATCCTGCTAGTTGAAGCCTCGTAACTAATACCTTCAAAACAGCTGGTTCATCATCAACAACTAAAATTCTTGCTTTTGACATAGTTAAAAAAGATTTCTCGATATTTCAAAGCAAAGAACTATTGCTATGAACATTTATTCTAACAATTAAAAATATAACATTACGAAGCCTCAAAGAGATATTCCTGAGGTTTACAAACATTTTAAATGAATTGAAAATATATATATAAAATTTTTCAAGCATTTTTACCTCTTGGCAAAATTTATTACTGTATTTTTCTTCTTGAAAATTTAAACATCCTTAAAAGGTGGGAGCAAATAAAGGGAGCAAAAAAACCTGTCAAAAAAACTTCCGCTAAGATATTTTTAATACTTGGTATCAAAATTAAAGAATTACTATCTGAAAAATTTCTAAACAAAATTTGCAAGAAATAAAAAGTCCCACATAAAAAACTTCCAAAAGAACAAATTAAGCCATACCTAAAATGTCCCAACAAAATATCACTATGTAATTTAATTCTCCCAAACAAAAAACCACAAAAAATTAAGCCTGGTATTTGAGTAAAACTTTCATTTAAAGTTAGAGAATCTAAGATGAGACCTAAAAACAAACCAAATATTAATCCATTGATTGATCCATTAATCATTGACCAAGGCAATAACCAAAATAATGGCCAATATGGCTGAACACCTAAAAATCCAAGCCAATTAGGGTGCCACAAAAAAATAATTGGGATAAAAATGAAGCTTATTGTAGATAATTTTTTTGTAAGAAATTTTTTCATTAAATATTTACTTTCAAAATTTGTACCCAATCAATTACATTAGGTTTTGCTAAAAGTGAAATTTTTGCCGTTTTTTTTGATTTCAACGTCTCATCTATAGATTGGACAATACCAATAGGAATATTTGGAGGTAATAACGTACTAGCAGGAGATGATGATACAAAATCTCCGACTTTAATATCGGCATCTTTTGAATAAAGTATTAGGCTAGGATAATCATCTCCTAAACCGACTAGTAATCCATTGATTTGAATTCTATCCACCCAAACGCCTAACTTACTTTCTGGAGAAGTTATTAAAGTTACCGACGAAGTGAATAAAGAAGTATTCTTTACTCTACCTAATAATCCACCAGGACCAATCACAATATTGCCAATTTCTACTCCATCCTTAGAACCTTTGTTTAAAATTATTTGTCTCCACCAACTACCTGTTTTTCGCGAAATAACTGCAGCTGAAATATGTTTATCACTAGATGATTCTTGAAGAGATAAGATTTGTCGCAATCTTATATTATCTTTTGTGAGAAGATTTAACTTTATTAAATATTCTTGATCAATACTCTCGAGAACAATTTCTTTTTGAAATTGACCTGGCCAAAAAGGTTTTGAAATAAAATAATAAAAATCTTTATAAAAAGCTCCTTTTGATATTCTCACAAAAACCAAAAATAAAAAAATTGCAAAAAATAGCCAATTTTTCTTTTTATGCCACCAACGACTATTAGAAATTCGTCGGATACCTAACATAATATTAATCTCTTATGGCATTCCTTATGAATTCTGGAGTGTCAACAACTCTTTTCAGTTTTTTAAAATCATCCAATACCTCTCCACAACCATTCACTACGCAAAGCAATGGGTTTTCTGCTATGTGAGTAAAAATTCCTGTTTCATCGCTCAATAAATCATTAATGCCTCTCACTAAAGCTCCACCACCTGCAAGCATAATCCCCCTATCAACTATGTCTGCAGCAAGTTCAGGAGGGGTTCGCTCTAAAGTCCTTTTTACAGCTTCGACTATTTTGCTAAGTGTTTCAGCCATAGCTTCTCTGATTTCTCCTGATGTCAAAGTGACTGATCTAGGTAGACCAGATAAAAGATGTAAACCTCTAACCTCTAAAGTAGTTTTATCAAAATCATCGTCTGGAAATGCAGATCCAATTTTTATCTTGATATCTTCTGCAGTTCTCTCTCCAACAACTAAATTGTGAACTTTTTTAAGATAAAGCGCAATTGACTCATTTATTTCATCGCCTGCTATTCGAACAGATTCACTCAAAACAGTTCCTCCTAAACTTAATACTGCAACCTCAGTAGTACCTCCACCAATATCAACAATCATTGTTCCAATTGGCTCAGTTACTGGTAATGATGCTCCTATTGCTGCTGCGACAGGTTCATCTATTAAATGAACTTCTCTAGCTCCCGCTAATCCAGCTTCTCTTACTGCTCTTCGCTCAACACTAGTAACTCCACTTGGAATTCCAATCACTATCCTTGGAGCTACTATCCCCTTACCTTCATTACATTTTTGAATAAATGTTTTTATCATTTGCTCTGCAGCATCAAAATCTGCGATAACCCCATCTCTTAGTGGTCTTACAGCTCTTATATTGCCAGGGGTCCTTCCAAGCATTAACTTTGCTTCTTTACCAACAGCTAATGGAACCCCTTCTTCTAAATCCATAGCTACTACAGAAGGCTCCTGTAAAACAACACCTTTTCCTGATACATGTATAAGAGTATTGGCCGTTCCCAAATCTATGCCAATATCTCGAGAAAATTTAAATCTGTTAAAAATCACAATAAGAATTTCTTTTTTTAAATAATATATCTATTTTTTGATAAGCTCTCGGAATTCTGTCGTTTAGTTATGAATAGCACGTAAAACTTTGAGCAGAATCTGAAAATATGAGTATTATAAAAAAAAAAATTATGGAAATTAACACTATTAACCTTGTTGGCAGAGCAGGAAGAGAACCAGATGTCAGATATTTTGAATCAGGCAGTATCGTAGCGAATTTCACAATTGCAGTTAACAGAAGGAGCAGAGATGAAGAGCCAGATTGGTTTAATTTAGAAATATGGGGCAAGCAAGCACAAATAGCCGCAGATTATGTAAAAAAAGGATCATTAATTGGAATTACTGGAAGCTTTAAAATTGATAGTTGGAAAGATAAAAATACTGGAGAAGATAGATATAAACCAGTTGTTAGGGTAGATAGATTAAATTTACTAGGCTCACGAAAAGAGTCTGATAATAACCAATATTCCAACAGCAATAACTCAAGTGAAATTCCTTTCTAAGCTCTATTTTTTTTCAAAAATCTAATAAATATTTTCATAAAGAAGTATAAGAAAATTAAAATTAAAATTGGCTTTACAAAATATTTGATTTGATCTAAGTAGGTTTCAATGATTAAATAGTTTTCACCAAATAAATACCCTGAATAAGTCAGAAGTGCTACCCATAATAAGCTACCAAATGTAGTCCAAAGCAAAAATTTTCTTAATGGCATAAGTTCTATGCCAGCGGGAACTGAAATTAAAGTTCTTATGCCAGGTACTAATCGGCCCCAAAAAACTAAAGAAACCCCATATTTATCAAACCATCTTTTACTTTTATTTAGATCATTAGAAGAAATACCCAGATATTTTCCTTTTTTATCTAGAAAATTTGAAAGTTTTTTTTCATTTACTAATCTACCTAAATAATACCAAGGCAATGATCCTAAAATTGTTCCTAATAATCCCCAAAAAACTAAAATATAGAAATTTAATTTTTGTTGATAAACAAAAAAACCACCTAATGGCATTATTATTTCAGAGGGGATTGGTGGAATTATATTTTCTAAAAACATAGCCAGACAAATAGTAAGGTATGCTAATGTTGAATTTTTTTCAACAGCCAAACTAATGTAGTCGGGTATTGAAGTAAGAAAATTCTCAAAAATTAAACTCAATCTTAGTATCTGTAAAGTTCTGGTTTATAAGGCCCATCAACAGCTACATTAATATAATCAGCCTGTTCTTTAGTTAATTTTGTTAATTTTGCACCAATTTTATCTAAATGTAATCTGGCAACCATTTCATCTAGGTGTTTTGGTAAAACGTAAACCTCTTTCGAATATTGCTCTGACTTATTGAAAAGTTCGATTTGAGCTAATACTTGATTAGTAAAAGAATTACTCATAACAAAGCTTGGGTGGCCAGTAGCACAGCCTAAGTTGACTAATCTACCTTCAGCTAAAAGAATAATTTTATTTCCACTAGGAAGAGTTATGTGATCAACTTGCGGCTTAATGTTTTCCCATTGATATTTTTTTAATGAAGCTACGTCAATTTCATTATCGAAATGTCCAATATTGCAAACTATGGCCTCATCCTTCATATTGATAAGATTTTTATGTGTTATTACCTGATAGTTACCAGTAGCCGTAACAAAGATATCTATATCTTTCACAACATCATCTAGCGTAACTACGCTAAAACCTTCCATTGCTGCTTGAAGAGCGCAAATGGGATCAACTTCAGCAACTTTTACAATTGCACCAAGTCCACGTAATGACTGGGCTGAGCCCTTACCTACATCTCCAAAACCCATTACTAAAGCAACCTTCCCAGCAATCATCACGTCAGTTGCACGCTTTATGCTATCTACTAAAGATTCGCGGCATCCATATAAATTATCAAATTTGCTCTTAGTCACTGAATCATTAACGTTGATAGCAGGGAAAGGTAAAGCATTTTGCTTTTGAAGTTGGTAAAGTCTTGCAACTCCTGTCGTGGTTTCTTCAGTAACACCAATGATATTACTCTTAATTCTAGAATAAAAGTCACTATCATTTTCCAATTTAGACTTAATAGAATTGAATAAGGCAATTTCTTCTTCATTACTGGGATTATCTAAAACAGATAAATCTTTTTCTGCTTTACTACCGAGTATCAATAAGCCAGTAGCATCACCCCCATCATCAAGAATCATATTTGGAGAGTCTGAACCCCAATCAAGGATATAGTGAGTATATTGCCAATATTCATCAAGAGTCTCACCTTTTTTTGCGTATACGGAAATTCCTTGATCTGCGATAGCTGCAGCAGCATGATCTTGAGTTGAAAAGATATTACATGAAGCCCATTTCACTTCTGCACCAAGATCAACAAGAGTTTCTATCAAAACTGCTGTCTGAATAGTCATATGAAGACTTCCAGCTATTTTTGCGCCTTTTAATGGCTTTTCAGATTGATATTTAACTCTAAGTGCCATAAGTCCAGGCATTTCTGTTTCGGCAATTTTAATTTCCTTACGGCCAAAATCTGAAAGGGAGATGTCAGAAATTACGTAATTAGGTGTAGAGGTTTTAGGTGAATTTGCGATAACCATATCGTGTAAATATCATTTCTATTAAACTATAAATGATTTTTGAGTAATTTCGTGTTTATTGAGAATTTAAATGAAACTTTAAATTTGGGGGAAAAACTCTCACACAAATTAAATCCACAATCAATTGTTTTATTACAGGGTCCAATTGGGGCTGGGAAAACTTCATTTGTACAAGGGATTGCTAAAGGCTTGTCAATCTCTGAGGATATTACAAGCCCGACATTTGCTATATCGCATCACTATAACTCAGGAAGAATTCCGCTAATTCACCTTGATTTATACAGGTTAGAAAATATTTCTTCAGCTAAGGAAGTTTTTTTTTCAGAAGAAGAAGAGGCAATACAAAGACAAGCCATTTTAGTAATTGAATGGCCAGAATTAATTGAAAAAGTTATTGATAATTTCTGGAAAATAGAAATTAATTACGCAAAAAATTATGGAAGACACTACGAAATAAGAGATCCTAAAAATTTATTAACCTTCTCATAATATGGCTGTTGCTCGATGGCGCCTTCACCAAGACAAGTTAATAACCCACAAACACCTGCGAACTTAATACAATCTTTTATCTCTAAATCATTTGTAGGATAGCCAGAAGAAATTAATTTTGAAATAAAGCCAGCTAGAAAAGCATCGCCTGCTCCAGTTGTATCAACAATTTTTTGTGAAGTAGGACTTTCAGTAATTCCCTGAAATCCGTTAATGCTCCATAAAACAGGATTTTTTCCATCAGTTATTATGACATCTGGTCTATTAGACAGTCTTTGAGAAATTAGCAAGGGGTTTTCATCCTCAAAAAATAAAGTTGCTTCTTCCTTCGCAAGCTTTAAAACATTTGCATAATTTAAAAAATTCTTGATTAAATTAACTCTCGCGGCTTTACTAATTTCTGATGAGAAACTTGAATGATCCCAAAAGACCTCTCTCCAATTCAAATCAATAACTATTTTGACTTCAAATTTATTAGCCTGTTCAATTAGAAAAAAAATAGTCTCTGCTGATATTGGAGATGATAATAAGTTCGTTCCTGTTACCAAATATTTTATTTCTAGAAAAGATTTCTCCAAATTTAAAATTTCTTTTTCTATTAATTTCTTGCTAAGAACTTCGTCTGCGTAGCATGCATGAGAACTTTCCTCAAAGCCTGAAAAAACACGATCTCCAAATTGATCTCTATCTACATTCACCACACGAGTAGATGATTCATTATTTAATTGCAAGAAATCTAAATTAACTCCCAATCGATCAAATTGCGAAATAAATTTTTTTCCATAATCATCATTACCTAAACTTCCAATAAATGTTGAATCTATTTTTAATTTTCTCAATGCACAAGCAACATTAGCCGGCGCACCACCCAAAAAATCTGTAAATCCCTTATTTGACCTATTTCTGATTCTGTCAATTAAAGCCTCTCCAATACATATAACCTTTTTCTTTTTCATAAAATGAACGCTTTTTCTTAACTAAGAATAATTTATTAAAAACGAATAATTTTTTTTTGAATTAAAGTTTAATTAAAAGCATATCAATAGTGTCTTTAAATAAATCTGAAACTTGGAAATGGAAAAATTGGGAAATTTCTTGGTCTTTATCCAAAGAATCTAGTTCTGAAAAAAATATTAAAATTTTATTAGTACATGGATTTGGGGCATCAAAAAACCACTGGAGACATAATCAAGATTTTCTTGGTAAATTTTCTAACTGTTACGCAATTGACTTATTAGGATTTGGAGAAAGTAGTCAGCCTAGTGCTTTATTAAATTACGAACCTGAAAAAGAAAACTCCATTAAATATTCATTTGACTTATGGGGTAATCAAATATCAACATTTTGTGCAGAGGTAATAAAATCTCCGGTTTACTTAGTAGGAAATTCAATTGGAGGTGTTATTGCATTGAAAGCTGCCGAAATCCTCAAAGATAATTGCAAAGGTATCATTTTGATTGATTGTGCACAAAGAACTATGGATGATAAACGTTTAAAAAAAAGTGATATCTTAATGAATCTACTAAGACCTGTCCTTAAAACGATAGTCAGACAAAGAGTAATTAGTAATACACTTTTTACAAGAGCCGCTAATCCAAAAGTTATTAAGAAAATACTTGAACAAGCTTACCCTTCAGGAAAAAATATCGATAAAGAATTGATTGAAATACTTTATCGACCCTCCCAAAGGAAAAATTCTAAAGAAGCATTTCGTGGTTTTATTAACTTATTTGATGACTATCTTGCTACTGACCTTTTCCATAATATTGATGCACCAATCCAATTGATATGGGGTGAGCAAGATCCTTGGGAATCTTTAAATGAAGCAAGAGAGTGGAAGAAACTATTCAGGAATATCAAAAGATTAGATATTATCAAAGGCGCTGGTCACTGCCCTCATGATGAAGAACCTGAAAAAACAAATAAGTTAATAAATGAATTTATTCAAGAAACAAAATAAGCTTCTACATTATCACTAAGTCTTCTCAAGCCTCTTAATCCATCTCTTTCTAGGTTTCTTACTCTATCTCTACTTATCCCTAGAACCCTTCCTATACCTGTAAGAGACATTGGCTCATCACCATCCATTCCGTATCTCATTCTTAAAACTCTACATTGCAGATCAGGCAATTGATGTAAAAGAGAATGCAGATCACCCCTCATACAATCCATCTCTATTTGTTCGTCCGGCAAATCCTCGCCACCTGCCAGTAAATCTAATAAGACAGTGTCTTCACCATCACCAACTTTGGTTTCTAGACTAACCGGCTGTCCAGCTTTGCACATCAAATCTTTAACGTCATCTTCGGGAAGCTCAACGTATTTTGCAAGTTCACTTACAGTTGGGGTCCTAGACATCTCTTGGCTGAGCTCTCTTTGACCTTTTTTTAACTTATTCAACATTTCAGTTATGTGAATTGGTAGCCTTATCGCACGACTTTTTTCAGCTATTGCTCTTGTAATACCTTGTCTAATCCACCAATATGCATATGTTGAAAACTTGTAACCTCTGGCTGGATCAAATTTTTCAACTCCTCTAACCAATCCAATAGTTCCCTCCTGAATTAAATCTAAAAGTTCCATATTTCTTTTTGTATATTTTTTTGCAACGCTTACTACCAATCTTAAATTCGCTGCAACCATTCTTTCTTTAGCCCTCTGCCCAGCTCTCAATCTTTTTTTTATGATAGAGGAAGATATATTTAATTTGGTCGCTAATTCATCAATACTGGGCTTATCTCCTGTTAATTCAATTATTTCTAATTCTGTTCTTTCAACTTCCATGTACTCTTGAACTTGTCTACCTAGAGTAATTTCTTGCTCATGAGATAGTAATGGAACTCTTCCTATATCCCTTAAATATGACCGAACAAGATCAACATCAGTACTACTTTTGATACTCGCGATTGAAGTTAGTTTATTTTCACTTATTGTTTCAGAAGACATGAAAGATGAATGATGTTTTGTAAACAATACCATTAAGAAATGTAAAGTTAAACAAAAAAATCCACATTTTTACAAAAATGAGAATAAATACCTAGTGAACTTAGGTTAATGATGAGTTTAATAGCCATTTTGCTGTACTGAGATAAATAAATACACCAGCAATATCAGTGACGGTTGTAATGAAAGGAGAGGACATTAAGGCTGGATCCAATTTCATTCTGTCAAACAACAAAGGGAGGATCGCTCCTGTTGTGGCAGCTAAAGTTGTTATGGATATTAAACTTATTCCCACCGCTGAAGCGATTAAGGGCCCTTCTCCTTGCCACCAAGCGAAGGGAAATACTACAAGCATCATGAAAACACCTAAAAGAGCGCCTGTAATTGCCTCCTTTACTACTGCCTTAATAGCACCCAGAGACTTCAATTTTTGAGTACTTAAACCTCTAATGACAACCGTTGAACTTTGAGCACCAACATTTCCCCCAGTACCAATAAGAAGTGGAATAAATGCAGCTAATAAGACTATTTCTTTTAATATTTGATCATTCATAGCTATAACCTTTGTCGTTAAACCGTTAGCCAAAACCAAAATTAATAACCATAAAATTCTTCTTCGAGCAATCGTAAACAAACTACTTTGGAAGTAGTCATCTTCATCTCCAGGTTGCACTGCCCCCGCTGCGTAAATATCTCTTGTTGCTTCTTGTTCTATAACATCAATTAAATCATCAACTGTTACTATCCCAACCAGTCTATTTTCTTTATCAACTACTGGTAGTGCTAAAAAATCATATCTTTGTATAGCTCTAGCAACCTCTTCTTGATTCGTATTAGTAGAGATATTAACTACATCTCTTGTCATAACATCACCAATTGGCTTGGAGGGATCAGCAGTTACAAGGTCTCTTAAAGAGAGAATACCAGTTAAGTGTCTTTCTTTATCTGTAACATATAAACTATAAATAGTTTCAGTAAATGGGGCTCTTTTTCGCACCATAGAAAGAGCATCAGCTGCAGTTTGCATCTCTTTAAGATCTATGAATTCAGTTGTCATTAATCTTCCGGCAGTTTCAGGCTCATATCCAAGTAATTCAGCTGTTACTTTCCTTTCACCAGGACTAAGAGCAGACAAAAATTTTCGTACAACTTTTGCAGGCAATTCATCAAAGAGTTGGACCCTATCATCAGGAGACATTTTTTCAACGATTTCTAAAACCTCTCCTGAACGCAGTCTTTCTAATAAAGTTTGCTGAACTACTGGATCCAAATATTCATAAACCTCAATTGCTTCATTTTTCTTTAATAATCGAAATGCTAATGCCTGCAATATTAGTGGAAGGCTGCCAATAGCATCTGCAATATCAACAGGTTGAGAAGGCTCTAAAAGTAACTTTGCCTCATCATAATTTCCCGCAATGAGCAATTCCTCGAGTTGAATAGTAATATTTTCTCTTGTACTTAAATCTGAAGATATCGATGTAACAGTTTCAAGATTATTTTCATTCATAAATATAATCCCTTATCAAAGTAACAACACTATTATATGAAATCTAAGTAATTTTTCTACTTATCCAAAACCCGAAAATCATTGTAAACAAATTTACGATAATGATTAAATTAAAAAAAATTATAAATTTAATCCAGTCCCCTTGATTTAAAATTTTATACAAAAAATATATAAATCCGCTAAAGGATGTAAAGCAAGAAAAAAAACCACTCAATAAAATTTTTTCAGTTGAATAACTCAATCTTCTACTGATAAAAAAACCTACTAAAAATGATCCAATTATTGAAATCAAAAAATTATTATTTATCGTAATTCTTAAAAAAGTAGCTAAGTAAGCAGCTAAAAGAATATAAATAAAATTATTAATTTTCACTTAAAAAAAAACTGAATTAGAAAATAACCTAAATAAAAGAAAAGAAATGAAAAAATTATCACTTCTATATAATGAAAAAATAATCTCAGGAATTTTTTCTTGATAAATAAGTCAAATAGTTGATATATAAAGGAAGAAAATGTACTAAAACATCCTAAAAAACCACTATAAAATAACACAAATATTTCGTTATTAATAAAATTTAGAGCTACTAAGATTCCTAATAAAAAAGATGATAAAAAATTTACTATTGAAGTATTTTGAATATCAAAACCTAACCTTTTTTTAAAATTATTTTTTATGAATATTCTCAGTATTAATCCAATAGTACTCCCAAGTAAAATTATACTTATTAAACTAAAATCCAAAATTTACATTTTTATCCAGCCTTTTAAAATCCTATTAGGATCATCTAAAAGTTTATTAGAAGCTAATTCAACCCTAACCCAGGTTTCATTTTTGCTTACTTTCCAATTACGTAATACTGATAAGGTTGTACCTACATCTAGAACTAATAATTCCTTAGCATAAATTTCAGGACAAGAATAAAGAGAAATATTGGAACATAATATTATTTCATTTGTACTGTATGGAAACTTATTTTGATTTAAACTTTTTTGAATCCCACCAGCAGGTAATGTAATTGGAGCAATTAATGCAAAAGTAATTAAACAAAAATTCTTGAGAACATTATTAATCATATGTCTAAAGTTGCCATATCTAAGTTGCTACTATGAGTTTCAATAAATTCTCTTCTTGGTGCAACTTTATCTCCCATTAATATATTGAATATTCTGTCAGCTTCAAGTGCATCTTCGATTTCAACCCTTTTCATCATCCTCGTTTGAGGATTCATAGTTGTATCCCATAATTGTTTTGGCATCATCTCCCCTAATCCCTTAAATCTTTGGATATTATAATTTGCATTTTCTCCAAAACCTTGAATTGTATCCTTTAATTGATTCTCGTTATAACAGTAATTATGGTTCTTACCTCTTTCAACTTTATAAAGAGGGGGACAAGCGATATAAATAAAACCTCTCTCAACAAGTTCTCTTTGGTATCTGTAAAAAAATGTCAGCAATAAAGTTCTTATATGAGCACCGTCAACATCAGCATCCGTCATAATTACAACTCTATGATATCTCAAAGAGCTCTCGTCGAACTCCTCTCCTTTTATTCCTAATCCTAGAGCTGTTATTAATGACTGTATTTCTGTATTTTTATATATTTTAGTATCGTCAGTTTTTTCAATATTGAGAATTTTACCTCTGAGAGGCAAAATAGCCTGAAAATTTCTATCTCGTCCTTGTTTTGCGGAGCCACCAGCTGAATCTCCTTCAACTATATAAATTTCTGATTCTGAGGGGTCTCTAGAACTACAATCTGCTAATTTGCCCGGTAATGTAGAACTTTCTAGAACACTTTTTCTTCTAACTAATTCTCTAGCCCTTCTCGCAGCTTCTGCTGCATTAAATGATTGAATTGCTTTTTCGAGAATCAAATCCAAAATGCCAGGATTGAATTCCATATATTTTGTGAGAGCCTCCCCAATGAGGGAATCCACAATTCCCCGTACTTCAGTATTTCCTAATTTTGTTTTTGTTTGCCCCTCAAATTCGGGATCTGGAACTTTTACTGATAAAACAACAGTCAAACCCTCTCTAATATTTTCGCCAGCTAAATTTTTTTCAATATCTTTTCTTTTCCCTCTCTTTTTTGCAAGATTATTGAAAGTTCTTGTCAGAACTGTTTTTAGTCCTTCAATATGAGTTCCTCCATCAATAGTTCTAATATTATTTGCAAATCCTAAAATATTATCTGAATATACATCTGAACACCATTGCAAAGCGGCTTCTACATATACATTTTCTCTCTGTGAGTCAACATAAATTATTTCAGGATGAATAGAATCTTTTTCAGCATTCATGTATTCAACATATTCTTTAATACCTCCTTGATAAAAGTAAATTTCTTCTTTAAACGAACCATCTGATAATTGATTTCTTTCATCTCTAAAAACAATTTTTACTCCGCCATTAAGATAAGCTAGCTCTCTTAATCTAGATGAAAGAAGAGCATATTCAAATTCAATTCCTCCAGAAAAGATCGTTTTGTCCGGTTTAAAGCAAATAGTTGTTCCTTTCTTAGATGGTTTGACAGTCTGCTTTTTAGTTTCCAATTCACCCTTTGATACACCTTTTTCAAATCTTTGATTAAATTCGCTTCCATCCCTATAAACAGTAACATTAACCCATTCGCTTAGAGCATTAACTACAGATATTCCTACTCCATGCAAACCCCCTGAAACTTTATAGCCACCACTTCCAAATTTACCTCCTGCATGAAGAACAGTTAGTACAGTTTCTAAGGCACTTTTCCCTGTTCTTGGATGAATATCTGTTGGAATACCTCGTCCATTATCAGAAATTAAAGCAGAACCATCTGCTCGAAGAACTATTTCTATGTGATCACAATGGCCTGCAAGTGCTTCATCAACCGAGTTATCAACTACCTCATATACTAAATGGTGAAGTCCCCTAGGTCCTGTTGAACCTATATACATCCCAGGACGTTTACGAACTGGTTCTAACCCCTCTAAAACCTGTATCTGTTCCGCGCCATAGTCATTTGAGATTTTATTAGATCTTTTGTCCTCACTCATTTAATATAAAAAAATATTAGGCTTTTAAAATGTTATTTTAAAAGTTCTTTCATTAAACTTACCACCGCGATAAGATAAAGGCTCGAAGTCAATGAAAAATTTAATCACTTTAATTATATAGCTAATATTATTTTCTTCAGAATTTCATATGTCTTCGTATCTACCTCATGTAATAATTTTAATTGGGCCTACTGCAAGTGGCAAAACAGAATTAGCTATTGAAATTGCAGAATATTTTAAAACTCATATACACAATATTGATTCAAGGCAAATTTATAAGTCCATGGATATTGGAACAGCCAAGCCATCTAAAATCCAACAAAAAAAAATAAAGCATTTTTTAATAGATATTGAAGAACCAATCAATCCAATTAATGTAAAACAATTCCAAGAAATTGCTCAAAAATCTATTAATAGAGAAATTAAACAAGATAATTTACCTTTTCTTGTTGGAGGAAGTGGGTTGTATATGAACTCAATTACAAAAGGATTTTTTGTACCAGATGTCCCTCCTCAAAATAATTTCAGAAGACAATTAGAAGAACTTGGTCAGGAAAAATGTTGGGAACTGTTAAAAAATTGTGATCCATTATCAACAAAAAAAATCAATTTTGCTGACCACATTAGAACAATAAGAGCTTTAGAAGTTTTTTACGTAACAGGTAAACCTTTATCAACTCTGAAAGTTCAAAAACCGCCTAACTGGAAAATTCTAGAGCTTGGAGTAGATAGAGATAATTTAAAAGAAAGAATTATTCAAAGAACAAAAAATATGTTTTTATCTGGAATTATTGAGGAGACAAAACACCTTATTTCTAAATACGGATTTGATTTGCCAATATTAGAAACTATTGGATATCGAGAAGCTAGGGATGTTTTAAATAACCGTTCAACAATTGACAAAGCAATTGATTTGACTGCTACAAAAACAATCCAATTTGCCAAAAGACAAAAAACTTGGTTTCGTCATAAAAATAATCCTCTTTGGCTTAATAACAAAAACCTGCTAAAAGATGCAATAATTAAAATAGAGTCTTTTTTAAGCTAACTTTAAAAAAATAGATTTGTTCATCATCCAATCAATTTATTTAATTAACTGAATGCCCCCACGCCCACGCTTTGACAGACGAGCTCCAGTTAGAGAGCTACCAAATATAAATGAAAGAATAAAATACCCTCAATTGAGAGTCGTTGATTCAGATGGAAAACAATTAGGCGTCATAGATAGATTAAAAGCATTAGAAATAGCATCTCAAAGAGAACTTGATTTAGTTTTGGTGAGCGAAAAAGCAAATCCTCCTGTTTGTAGAATCATGGACTACGGTAAATATAAATTTGAACAAGAAAAGAAAGCTAAAGAAGCAAGGAAAAAATCTCATCAAACAGAAGTTAAAGAAGTAAAAATGAGATATAAAATTGACAAGCATGATTATGATGTTCGGATTGGTCAAGCTACTAAATTTCTAAAATCGGGAGATAAGGTAAAATGCACTGTAATGTTCAGAGGAAGAGAAATTCAACACTCAAATTTAGCCGAGACACTTCTTTTGAAAATGGCTAATGATTTAGAAGAGCAATCAGAAGTTCAGCAAAAGCCAAAAAGAGAAGGGAGAAACATGATTATGTTTTTAAGCCCTCGCAAAACTCCTCTCATTAAAAAAGATGATGGATGATAAATTGTTATCAAATAATATGCCGAATGTTAAAGTGTCACTATATCAAAAAGTAAATTAGTAAGGACTTTTCTAAAGTGAGATTCCATATTCAACAAGACAGTGATATCCCAGCATCTA
Source organism: uncultured Synechococcaceae cyanobacterium (assembly GCA_902572395.1). Taxonomy (GTDB): domain Bacteria; phylum Cyanobacteriota; class Cyanobacteriia; order PCC-6307; family Cyanobiaceae; genus Prochlorococcus_A. The sequence continues at coordinate 21,964 of CACGFX010000009.1, read as the reverse complement.
CTCAACTAAATAATCAAATTTGTTTTGCAATTGCGGCCAGACATTTTCCTCCAGGACACAGACTTCCCAGTACAAGGCAACTTGCAATGCAGACTGGACTCCATCGTAATACTATAAGCAAAGTTTACAGACAACTAGAAATAGATGGAGTTGTTGAGGCAATAGCTGGATCAGGTATTTATGTAAGGGATAATCTTACTAAAAGAGAATTTACGAAATCACTTTACTCAAAAGATAAAATAAGGAAAGCTCCTGATCAAGAAGCGAAGACGGTTATTGACAACTTAATAAGTCTTGGATTCACTTTACAAGAGACGAGAGAGATATTGAACAATGAAATTGAGTGGCGTATTAAGTGCGGATCAAGAATCATAGTAAGTACTCCTAGAGAAGATATTGGAGCGTCTATGTTAATAGCAGAAGACCTTTCTACAACAGTTAATGTACCAGTAGAGGTTGTTCCTATGGAAGAATTAGAAAAAGTTTTGAGTAATTCAAATAATGGTACGATTGTTACAAGCAGATATTTTTTAAAGCCTCTAGAAAAAGTTGCTAAGCAACATGGAGTTCGCGCTATTGCAGTTGACTTGAGCGACTTTCAAAAGGAATTAAAAATTCTCAAGGAATTAAATGATGGAAGTTGTGTAGGTATTGTTAGCATAAGTCCTGGTTTATTGAGAGCAGCAGAAGTGATTATACATAGCATGCGTGGTAGTGAATTAATGCTTATGACGGCAATCTCAGACAATAACAGTAGATTACTTTCACTTTTAAAAGCTTCGAACCATATAGTGTGTGATGGACCTAGTTTATCAGTTGTAGAAAATACATTATTAAAAAATCGTTCTCAGTTGATGAGATTACCTCAAATAATATGTGCTAAAAATTATTTAAGTATCGAAACAATAAATCAATTAAAAAAAGAAATAGGAGTGATTAACTAAACCATGATATTGAAAACATTTAGATCAGATATAGAAATTATCAGAGAGAGAGATCCCGCCGCAAGAGGAATAGTAGAGATATTTCTTTGCTACCCTGGCTTTCAATCAATAGTTATACATAGGTTTACTCATAAATTATGGCAATTAAAGATTCCTTTGATTCCCCGCTTACTCAGTCATCTTAATAGGCTAGCAACAGGTATTGAAATCCATCCTGGGGCAAAAATTGGTAAAAGGGTTTTCATAGACCATGGAATGGGCGTTGTAATTGGTGAAACTGCTGAGATAGGGAATAACTGTTTGCTTTATCAGGGAGTGACATTAGGAGGTACTGGTAAAAGCCACGGCAAAAGACACCCCACCTTAATGGAAAATGTTGTAGTAGGAGCGGGTGCAAAAGTTCTTGGATCCATCACGGTAGGATCTAATACCCGTATTGGTGCTGGCTCAGTAGTTGTACGAAATGTAGATGGGAACAGTACTGTGGTCGGAGTTCCTGGCAGAGTAGTGCATCAAAGTGGTGTCAAAGTAAATCCTTTAGCTCACTCTGCCTTGCCAGATGCAGAAGCTAATGTGATAAAAAATTTAATGGATAGGATAGACCTCCTTGAAAATGAAATTCTTAAATTACAAAAAACTCTACAATGTATAGCCAGCTCAGAATCTATTGATATTTCTAAACTCGGTGATTCTCAAAATCTTAAAGACAAAGAAATTTTAGAATTTCTTGGAGATGATTAAATATTAATTTAATTTTTTTCATTAACGTCAGTTTTAGGTTGAAACATAAACATTGAATAAATAACATTTCGTCTCATATTAGTCATCATTTCGAGGAACATGTCATATCCTTCATTTTTATATTCAATTAATGGATCTTTTTGACCATAACCCCTCAATCCGACTGATTCCCTCAAGGAATCCATGGATTGAAGATGTTCTCGCCATAGATTATCAATTTGCTGCAAAATAAAAAATCTTTCAGCTTCTCTCATTAATCCTGAACGAATCTTTTCTATTTGTGCTTCCTTTAAATCATAAGCTATTCGCAACTGCTCTTGAAGATAGTTTTTTAATTCTTCTATTGACAGTAAATTAATGTCATCAGATTTAAGATCATCTAATAAATATATAAATTCTTTAACTTTAGAAATTAATTGATCAATATTCCATTCTTCAGGAGGTAGATCAGGATTAATATAAGCATCTACAATTTCAATCATTGTCCTCTCTCCATATCCTATTACTTGTCTCTTTAAATCAACGCCTTTCAATACTCTTAGTCTTTCACCATAAACTGCTTTTCTTTGATTATTCATTACCTCGTCGTATTCAAAAACTTGTTTTCTAATATCGTAATAGTAAGTTTCAACTTTCTTTTGAGCACTTTCTAGCGACCTTGTAAGCATTCCTGACTCAATAGGCATATCTTCATCTACCCTAAAAGCATTCATTAAATTTGCTACTCTATCCCCTCCAAAAATCCTTAATAAATTATCATCTAACGATAAAAAGAATCTTGTACTTCCAAGATCACCTTGTCTTCCTGCTCTTCCCCTAAGTTGATTATCCACTCTTCTTGATTCATGTCTCTCAGTACCAATTACATGTAAACCGCCAGCTTCTCTTACTTTTTCTTCTTCATGAATCAAAACTTTTTCATATTCTTTTTTTACATCAGATAAAGATTCTCTCAAAAGCTTTATCAAGTTATCAGAAGTTGGTGCTTTTTCTGCAGCTGTAGCTATCCTGTCATCAAGCTCCAAGACAGAAAGTTGTTTATCGCCCCAATTTTTAACAAGTTCATCAGATAAAAGAGAAAGTTTTTTTTCAATTACTTCATCTAGTTTGCAAGGGAAAAGACTTGTTGAAGAATTTGAAATATTCTTTTTCAAATTTGAACCTGCTTTTCTAGAAAAACCACCCTTAGATTTTGAATTTCTTTGTTTAGGTATCGGTGGCTTGTGCTCATTATCAGGCTTGACTAACAAAGGAATTAAAATTTCTTTTAATTTAAGTCTTGCCATATAGTCACTATTACCGCCAAGAATTATATCTGTTCCCCTTCCAGCCATATTAGTCGCAATAGTAACAGCACCTGCTCTTCCTGCTTGAGCAACAATTTCTGCCTCACGTTCAACATTCTCTGGCTTAGCGTTTAACAAATTATGTGGGATTTTTTCGGCAGATAAAAGTGAACTTAGTAATTCACTTTTTTCAACACTTGTTGTACCAACTAAAACAGGTCTACCATCTCTATGAATTTGTGCAGTTTCTTTAGCAACGGCTTTCCATTTACCAATCTCTGTCTTGAATACTTGATCAGACCAATCTTGTCTCCTTCTTATTTGATTTGTCGGTATAACTGTTGATTCTAATTTATAAGTTTTTTCAAATTCAACCTCTTCAGTTTTTGCAGTTCCCGTCATTCCTGCTAAACCTGGATATAAAAGGAAAAAATTCTGATAAGTTATGGATGCTAATGTTTGAGTCTCAGGTTGAATTTTAAGACTCTCTTTTGCTTCTATTGCCTGATGTTGTCCATCGCTCCAACGCCTTCCTGGCATTACCCTACCAGTAAATTCGTCCACTATTACAGCCTCATCGTTCTTAACAATATAATTTACATCTTTAATAAATAATTCTTTGGCTTTTAAAGCGTTAGTTACATAATGCGCCCAAGGATCTTGAGGATTATATAAATCATTCACTCCCAAATACTCTTCACATTTTGCAAAACCCTGATCAGTTAATATACAACTTCTCTGTTTTTCATCAACTTCATAATCCCCTTCTGGATCAATACCATCTTTACTTAATTCTTTTGCTTTGACTAATGCCAGAGATAATTCTGCAGCTTTTTGATATTTTTCTTGTGGTCTTTCAACTTGGCCAGAAATGATTAAAGGCGTTCTTGCTTCATCAATTAATATTGAATCAACCTCATCAATCACGCAGTAATTAAATTTTCTTTGAACTACCTCACTAATATCAATAGCCATATTATCTCTTAAATAATCAAATCCTAATTCTGAATTTGTGGCATAAGTTATATCACAATCATAATTTTTCTTTCTCTCAACTGGATTCATATCTTGCTGAATCAAACCAACGGATAAACCTAAAAAACGATGAACTTGTCCCATCCACTCTGCATCTCTTCTAGCTAAATAATCATTTACAGTAACAACATGAACACCTTTTCCGGTGAGAGCATTTAAATAACAAGGTAATGTTGCTACAAGAGTTTTTCCTTCTCCAGTCTTCATCTCTGCAATTTGACACTCATTTAAAACCATCCCGCCTATTAACTGAACATCAAAATGTCTCATATCAAGAACACGTTTACTTGCTTCTCTTACGATTGCAAAGGCTCTAGGAAGAAATTTTTCTAGGAGTTCTTTTTGCTTTTTAAAATCTAATTCTGCTGAAATATTTGATTTAAGACTTTGAGTTTCTTTTCTCAGCTCATCATCAGTAAATTGAGAAATTTCTTCTTCTAAAAAATTTATCTCTTCCACTATTGGTTGATAGCGCTTTAACTTTCGTGTATTCGGATCTCCCAACAAAAGTTTTAGCATAAGTCAAAGTCCTTAAAAAATTTATCTTATTACAAACATTATAAATTAGTGCGTTACAACAGAATGAAGAAAACTATTATCTCTTTATTTTATAGAAACGATCGATTATGGTATTTAGATTGAAGTCACAAAAATAACCTAGCTGACATCACTTTTCAAAAATCTTTTATAAATGAACGAAATATCTCTAATCAAACATGCCAAAGGAGCTTTAGGGTTAAGGGTTTTTGGATTAGGTCCTAATCTTAAACCAACAAATGGATTAATTAAGCTACAAAAATTACTAGATACCAATGCTTTCTGGGCAAAAAATAGAACAATTAATGATTTAAAAAAATGTCTTGCTAATAGTGATGTCGTAATAAGTCTTTGGGTTGGTAAGGAAATAGTTGGTTTTGGTAGAGCTTTAACCGATGGGATTTACCGCGGAGTGCTTTGGGATATTGTTATAGATCAAAATCACCAAAGCAAAGGTTTTGGCACATTAATTATAAAAAATCTTTTATCTTCTAAAAAAATTAAAAATACAAAAAAATTATATTTAATGACAACAAATAAAAAATTGTTTTATTCTCAATTTGATTTTAAAGAAGTTACTTCTCAAAATTTATTAATTCGTGAAATATAAAGCACTTTGCTTCTAAAGAAACAAAATCAAGATACAAATTTATTATAAAGCCATCTTATAAAAGGTCCTAAAATAGGAACTGGTCCAAAAGTTGGTCCGCAAAAATCAAAGTAATCTCTGTGCTCTTTGATTAATCCATTATCACCAAATAATAAACGAGTAGTTCCAGGATAAATAAATTCTTTACCCATAATTTTTAAACCCATTGTCCATTCAACAAATCCACAATCCCCAGTTATGGAAATTGCATGAGTTTCTAAAAAAACATCATCACATCTTTTAACTAGCTTTTCTTGAGCTTTAATATAAGAATCTAAGCCCTCTGTTTCCTGAGTTGGGTCTGTAAAAATGACATTCTCATTATAAAATTCAGCCCATTTTTGTTTTGTTGGTGCATCCATACCATAAGGTTTAGTAAATAATACCTTTAAATCCTCAATAGAAATTACTCTTGTCATTATGGAATTTTTATTAAGACTATCTTAAAAGATACACACATTAAAAGCGGATGAAGAGATTCGAACTCTCGACATTCTCCTTGGCAAGGAGATGCTCTACCACTGAGCTACATCCGCATAACTCTTTTATTTTATCTCAAAGAAGGGATCAATGATAAAAATAATTAAATTTTTTCAATTAATTTAAATTTTTAATTAAGGATCCCATCTCAATTGCTTGTAAAGCATAATTCCAACCAAGATTATTTTTAATCCCTGCTCTTTCTAAAGCCTGCTGCATAGTGTCTGTAGTTAAAACTCCAAAAATAATTGGAACATTATTTTCATTTGAAACTTGCGAAATGCCTTTGCTCGCCTCTGATATAACTACATCATAGTGGGAAGTTTCACCACGGATCACAGCCCCAAGAGCAATAACAACGTCATAACTCTTTTTTTTCATAAGGGTTTTAGCTGCGATTGGTAATTCGAATGAACCAGGAACCCAAACTATATCCACTTGATTACTTAATTCAGAAGTATCTAAACCATGTCTTTTTAAACAATCAAGACAACCAGATAGAATTTTATTTGTAATTAAATCATTAAATCTTGCTATTACAATCCCAACTTGTAAAGTAGAGGCATTAGTAAAAGAACCCTCAAAAATAGCCATTAAATTTTACTTAGATATATTAATAGACTCTCACGAAAAGGTATTAAGTTCAAACTAGTGAAGAAACTATCCCTGTAACAAAAACCAAAACAACCCAAACAGCAGCAATAGAATAAATTTTTCTCCTACTTTCTCGCTGTCCTTCCTCTGTAGAAGGTTGAGTCACATATAAAACAGGTACTCCAACTACCGCAATTAAAGAAGCAAATAATAGAGCATTTACGAAGAAAAAGTTAACAGCCTGCATAATTCAGTCTTAGTTTTCAAATATTATAAATACTATAATCTCATGAAAATGATAATTTTTAGAGAAAATTTACATACTTTAGCCTCTTTAAATGCAAAAAAAATATTTCTACCTAATATCTATTTAGGAATTAAAAAAGTATGCAAGAAGATACGATAATTCAAAAGAATTTATTTGCGATTAGTAATGATAATAATAAGCAAAAAGAAATAACAAAAATTCCAGAAGATTTATCTTTGGAAGATTTAAAAAAAGAATCGCAAAAAAGACCCAGACAAAGAAAAAATTCAACTAATTTAATAAATAAATTCAAGACTGATTTAATTTCTAATAACAAAAATGTTTGCATCAATGAAGAATCTTATAGCTATAAAACAGTTTCAAAACTGAAATTAACTCCTGTAATGAAGCATTATGTAACTCTAAAAGAAGAAAATAAAGATAGGTTATTACTTTATAGATTAGGAGATTTTTTTGAATGTTTTTTTGAGGACGCTGTATTAATATCTAACCTTTTAGAAATAACGCTTACCAGTAAAGATGCTGGCAAAGAGATTGGTAAGATCCCTATGGCAGGGGTTCCCCATCATGCAATGGAGAGATACTGTGCTGATCTAATTAAAAAAAATTACTCTGTGGTTATATGCGATCAATTAGAAAAAAGTTCTGGAAATTATGGGACTCCAATTAAAAGAGGAATAACAAGAATAATTACTCCTGGAACTGTAATTGAAGAGGGGATGTTGATAGCAAAGAAAAATAATTGGATTACTGCTATTTACTTATCAGAAGCAAACTCAGATGAATCTTATGAATGGGGTATATCAAAAGCTGATGTAAGCACAGGAGAATTAATAACTTTAGAAGGCCAATCTCTGTCAAAACTATTTGATGAAATTATTAAATTAGATTCTTCAGAAATCATTGTAGGAAGCAATGCAGTAAGAAATTTATTAATTAAAGGAAATAGGCAAATTACATATACTGTTTCTCAAGAGACTAATTTTGGAATTAATGAAGCAAATTATCTAATAAAAAATTATTTCCAAATTGCAAACCTAGAGGGAATAGGACTTAAGAATTTAAACAATGCAACTAAATCACTTGGAGGTTTATTAAATTATTTAGAAAAAATTAATCCTTCAAATTTAGATAAAGATTCTTCATTAAAAATCTCACTTGACTTTCCACAAATCCATTATGGTCACAACAAATTAATTATTGATTATCAAACTCAAAAAAACTTAGAAATCAAAAATACACAACGAGAAAACAACTATGTAGGTTCGCTACTATGGAGTATTGATAGAACTTATACTTGCATGGGTGCAAGGTGTTTAAGAAGGTGGATAGATTCACCACTATTAAACGTTAATGAAATTTATAAAAGACAAAATATAATTACAAACTTTGTTGAATCTAAAAAATTACGTACAGATTCCCAAAATTTACTTAGAGCAATGGGAGATTTAGAAAGACTTGCAGGTAGAGCTTGTGCAGGTCATGCAAGTCCCAGAGACTTAATTGCAATAGCTGAAGGTTTAAAAAAATTGCCTAGACTAAAATCCATAATTGAATTATTTAAATATGATCTCCCAGATTGGACTGATCAATTAAAAAATATTGATAAAGGACTCTTAGAATTAGCTGACACTATAAGTTTTAAACTAATAGAAAATCCTCCTCTAAATATTAGTGAAGGAGGCATGATCCACGATGGTGTTGACAATATATTAGATGGTTTACGCAATTTAATGGATGATTACTCTGAGTGGCTAAATAAAGAGGAATTAAAAGAAAGGAAAATTAGCAAAATTTCAAATCTAAAAATTCAATTTCATAAAAATTTTGGTTATTACATTTCTATAAATAAGTCAAAAGTCAATTTAGCTCCGCAACATTGGATCAAAAGGCAAACACTTACTAATGAAGAAAGGTATATCACTTCAGAAATTAAAAATAAAGAAAATAAGATTTTTCAAATAAAAAGTAGAGCTTCATCAAAAGAATATGAAATTTTCTGCGAATTAAGAAAAATAGTTGCTGAAAAAACCAAACAAATAAGATCAATCGCAAAATCCATAGCAGCCCTTGATGCACTGCTTGGTTTATCAATTACTTCAATAGAAAACAATTTTATAAAACCTTCATTAATACCAATAAATGATTCAATGACAAAAAATAGTACAAAAATTATTGCAGGAAGAAATCCAATTGTAGAGCAGTTGTTAAGTGATAAAAAGTTTGTAGCAAATGATATCTCTTTTGAGGATAATCAAAAATTAATCATATTAACCGGTCCCAATGCAAGCGGAAAAAGTTGCTTTATAAGACAACTTGGTTTAATACAAATTCTCACACAAATTGGTAGCTTTGTTCCTGCTAATAATGCTGAAATCAAGATTGCAGATAGGATTTTCACAAGAATTGGGGCGGTTGATGATCAATCATCTGGACAATCAACATTTATGGTGGAAATGGCTGAAACTGCATCTATTCTAAATCAGGCAACTTCTAGCTCACTAGTTCTACTTGATGAGATAGGCAGAGGGACATCTACTTTTGATGGACTTTCAATAGCTTGGTCAGTAAGTGAATATCTTGCAAAAAAAATTCAATGTAATACTATTTTTGCTACGCACTATCATGAGCTGAATTATTTAAAAAATTCAAATACGAATATACAAAATTTTCAAGTTTTAGTAGAACAAAATAACGATAAGCTAATTTTTAGCCATAGGATTGTTAAAGGGGGGTCAAACAAAAGCTATGGCATAGAAGCAGCTAAATTAGCAGGAGTTCCAAAAGATGTTATAGAAAAAGCAAAATCAGTTTTAAATTTTTTAGAAGAAAATAACAAATTAAATTATGATATTAAATAGATTTTTGACATTTCTATAAAATAAATACTTTTTAAATAGTTTCCCTCAATAAGGCGTTAACCGCAGCAGCTGCCATGGCAGCACCTCCTCTAGTTGAATTCAAAACAATTCTAGGAAGATCGGTAGAAATTAGTTTGTTTTTGCTTTTCTCCACCCCAATAAATCCAACAGGCATTCCGATAATTAAACTAGGTAAATCTTTTCCATTTTCTAAAATATCAATTAAATAAGTTAACGCTGTAGGCGAACTGCCAATAACTACAATAGGTGATTTGCTTCCAGAATTCATAGCGGATAACTCCTTCCAACCTTCACTTAAGCCATATGCAGTTTTAGTTAAGTTTGTATGATTATTTTTTCCAAACCACATTCTAGCGGTAAATACTTTATTCCTAGTGGTATTTTCTGCCATGGATTTTATTGCAGCAGCAGCCATATCAGTATCAGTTAAAATCGGAGCACCATTTTTAAGTGCCTGCAGCCCTTTTTCACAAGCACCTTCGCTAAAATTTACAAGATTTTGAACTGAAAAATCTCCTGAAGTATGGACTAATCTCTCTAACACTTTTTTTTCCAAATAATTTAGATCATTGGCTAATAAATGAGATCTTATGAATCTTATGCTTTCCAAAAAAATTGGATGATCTATTACCATTAAATTTAATATGTGTTAGAAGTAATCATAGTTAATATATGGTTTTTATTGAGCTATTATGCCAATACAAATATTATGGGGTAATGATTTAAATGCTCAAAATACATTTATTCAAAAATTAATTGATAAGGAGGTATCCAAAGAATGGAAAGAAATTAACGTAACTAATTTAAATGGAGATGATGATGAGCAAGTCAATAAAGCTTTTGATGAAGTTCTTACACCTCCTTTTGGAGAGGGATACAGAATAGTTACATTGAAAAATAATCCAATCTTTACTGCCAAAAATGAGGACCTAAGAACGAAATTCGAAAAAATTCATGACAATATACCTCAAAATACTTATTTCATTTTACAAAATACAAAAAAACCAGACTCAAGACTAAAGAGTACTAAATTTTTACAAAAACTTATCAAAAATAATTTAGTTAAAGAAAAGTCATTTTCTTTACCAGAAATCTGGGACTATGAGGGTCAAAAAAGATTTTTAGAAAATGCAGCAAATGAAATGAATATCAAAATTGATAAAAATGCAGCTGAATTAATAATTGATTCAGTTGGTAATGATAGCTTTAAACTAATAAATGAATTAGCCAAAGCAAAAACATACCTTTCTGCAGTATCAAGTGATTCGAATTCACAACTTTTTCTTAAAAGTATTGATGTAAAAAAAATATTTAGTGATCATCAATCCAATATTTTCAAAATCATTGATCTTCTCTTACAAAAAAATATTAATGAAAGCCTCATAGAAATAAATTATTCCTTACAGAAAGGAGAACCTGCTTTAAGACTAAATGCAGGTTTAATTAGTCAAATAAGAATACATACCATTATAAAATTAGCAGTTTATTCAGGTAACGATAATGCAGAAAAGATTTGTAATCTTGCAGGCATTTCTAATCCAAAAAGAATTTTTTTTATTCGAAGAAAAGTCAAAAATGTATCTCAAGAATATTTAATTAATTTAATGAGTAACTTACTAGATATTGAATCATTACTAAAACAAGGTAATAATCCTATAAATGTTTTTACAGAGAAATTAATTAATTTAAGTTAACCAAATTATAAGTTTAAGAATTTACATTATGATTTATATATGGCTTTACTAGTAAAAAAATTTGGCGGCACTTCTGTAGGTGATATTAAAAAAATTAAAAATATTGCAAGTTGCATCTGTCAAAGTAAAGAAGCAGGAAATGAAATTGTCGTAGTTGTCTCTGCAATGGGGCAAACTACAGATGATTTAAATTGTTTAGCGGAATCAATTAGTAAAAATCCTAATCGAAGAGAATTGGATATGCTTCTCTCAACTGGAGAGCAAGTAACCATAGCTCTTCTCTCAATGGCATTAAACGAATACGGAATACCTGCAATTTCAATGACCGGTAGCCAGGTTGGAATTATTACTGAATCAATTCATGGGAAAGCGAGAATTCTGGATGTTAAAACAGAAAGGATCCAAAATTATATAAATCAGGGTTTTGTAGTTGTAGTGGCTGGATTTCAAGGAACAACATTAAGCCATACGGGTTCAATGGAAATTACAACTTTGGGTAGAGGTGGTTCAGATACTTCCGCAGTAGCTTTATCAACAGCTTTAGGAGCTGAGACGTGCGAAATTTATACAGACGTTCCAGGAGTTCTTACTACTGATCCAAGAATTGTTCCTCATGCAAAACTCTTAGATGAAATTAGCTGCGAGGAAATGCTTGAACTTGCAAGTGTCGGTGCTTCAGTTCTGCATCCAAGAGCAGTAGAAATTGCTCGCAATTATGGAATTAAATTGTGTGTCAAATCAAGCCAAAGTGAGTCAAGTGGGACTCTCTTAGAAAGTCAAATCCAACCTCTCCCGCTAAAAAGAGGAAGCTTAGAATTAACAAAAACAGTCAATAGTCTTGAGGTATTAGAAAACCAAGCAGTATTCAGTCTCTCAAATATTCCTGATAGGCCAGGGATTGCTGCACAAATATTTGAAAAACTTTCAGAAGCAAGTATTAGTGTAGATTTAATAATACAAGCGACAAATGATGGAAATAAAAACGATATTACATTTACTGTTAGTGAATTAGAAGTTAAAAAGACTGCAGAACAATGTGAACTTATAACTAGTCAATTAGGAGGGGAATATAACTTAAAAACAAACATGACTAAATTAAGTATTCAAGGAGCAGGCATTATGGGCAGACCTAGTGTTTCAGCTGATTTATTTGATACTTTATCTCAAGCGAATATAAATGTGAGGTTAATAGCTACTAGTGAAATTAAAGTCAGCTGTGTAATCGAAATCAATAATATACCAAAAGCTATTAGATTTGTTGCTGAGAAATTTAAGTTATCCGATAAACAAATATTAGTTAATCCAATCAATGAAAAACAAGATCAACCTGAAGTACGAGGAATTGCATTAGATAAAAACCAAGTTCAAGTAAGTTTTCGAAAACTGCCTGATCGTCCAGGTGTAGCAGCATCGATATGTTTAGCATTAGCTGAAAATAATTTACTTATCGATACTATCGTTCAGTCTGAAAGAATTTCCTCTTTAAAAACTAAGGATATTAGTCTTACAATGAATAAACAAGATAGAGAAAAAGCTAACTTAGTTTTTGAGGCCTTAACAAAAAAATTACCCGGATCATACATTGAAGATGGCCCTGCTATAGCCAAAGTAAGTACTGTAGGAGCGGGAATGGCATTTAAGGTTGGAACTGCTGGAAAAATATTTAGAGCATTGGCTAACCAAAATATCAATATTGAAATGATTGCCACTAGTGAAATCAGGACTTCATGTGTTGTCTTAGAAAAAGATTGTGACAAAGCAGTTAATGCGATTCATAATCATTTCGAATTAGAAAAATAAGTTCTTTTTAATTATTTCTTGCCAATTTTTGTCTTAATTTTTTGATTCTATCCCTCAAATTTGCTGCTTCTTCAAAATTTAACTCTTTTGCAGCATCTTTCATTTTAATTTCTAACTTTTCTATTAAGTCAGGCAATTCTTCGAGCAAACATTGATTATCGCTGGAACTGAGAATTGCGTCAGTTTTGTTATTAACTATATTTATTAAATCTTTAGATAAACCACCAGCATCTAGTTTTCTGGAAAGTTCTAGAAAAGATAATATTGAATTTTCTATTTTTTTGCCTGCAGGTTTTGGAGTAATACCATTGATTTGGTTATATTTTTTTTGAATAGTTCTTCTTCTTTCAGTTTCAGATATTGCTCTTTTCATTGAATCTGTGAAGTTATCTGCATAAAGCAAGGCAACACCTTCAACATGTCTTGCAGCTCTTCCTATTGTTTGAATCAATGACCTTTCAGCCCTGAGAAAACCTTCTTTATCAGCATCTAAAATAGCAACTAAGGATACTTCAGGAAGATCTAGTCCCTCTCTTAATAAATTAACTCCTACCAAAACATCATATTCGCCCATTCTGAGGTCTTGAATAATTTCAATTCTTTCAATTGAATGTATTTCGGAATGCAAATATCTAACTCTTACTTTATTGTCAGACAAAAAATCAGTTAGATCTTCAGCCATTCTCTTAGTGAGTGTTGTCACTAGCACTCGTTGATTCTTTTCAGCTCTAATTCTTATTTCAGATAACAGATCTTCTATTTGGCCCGCACTAGGTCTTACATCAATTACAGGATCTAATACCCCAGTTGGTCTTATAACTTGCTCAATAAATTCACCATCACATTGATCTAATTCCCATTGACCCGGAGTTGCACTTATAAATAATGTCTGTTTTGATTTTTCCCAAAACTCTTCACATTTTAAAGGTCTATTATCTGCAGCACTGGGCAATCTAAAACCATGATCTATTAAAACTTTTTTTCTGGATTGATCACCATTGTACATCGCATGAAGTTGAGGACATGTTACATGACTCTCATCAACTACCAACAACCAATCTTTGGGAAAGTAATCTATTAAGCATTCTGGCGGTGAACCTTCCTCCCTGCCTGATAAATGACGAGCATAATTCTCAACTCCATTACAATAACCAACCTCTTTGAGCATTTCTAAATCATATTTTGTGCGTTGTTCTAGACGTTGAGCCTCTAATAATTTTCCTTCATATGTAAATTTATCTAGTTGAGTTTTTAATTCACTTCTAATTGCACTTATTGCACTCTCAAGTCTTTCTTTTGGGGTCACAAAATGCTTCGCTGGGTAAACGCTAACTTGTTCCAAACTTTCAAGTATTTCTCCTGTAGTAGGGTCAACATATCTAATAGCTTCGACTTCATCACCAAATAATTCGATTCTAATTAATCTATCCTCATAAGCTGGGCCGATTTCTAGAACATCACCTTTAATTCTAAATCTGCCTCTAGTAATTTCAATATCATTTCTAGTATATTGATTTTCAACAAGAGACCTCAAAGAAGAACGTAGATTTATTGATTTTCCCACTTCAAATTTAACTGCAGCTTTTAAATACTCACTCGGTATACCAAGGCCATAAATACAACTTATTGAGGCTACAACAATTACATCTTTTCTTTCAAATAATGAGCGTGTTGCAGAATGCCTAAGCATATCTATTTCTTCATTAATTGAAGCCGTTTTGGCTATGTAAGTATCACTTACGGGCACATAAGCTTCAGGTTGATAATAATCGTAGTAAGAAATGAAGTACTCAACAGCATTTTTTGGAAAAAAATCCCTTAATTCATTACATAGCTGTGCAGCTAAAGTTTTGTTATGGGCTAATACAAGTGCTGGTCTTCCTGTTTGTTGAATTACATTCGCAATAGTAAATGTTTTTCCGGTTCCAGTAGCTCCTAAAAGAGTCTGAAACTCTTTACCAGTATTGACGCCTTGAACTAATTTTTTAATAGCTTCTGGTTGATCTCCGTTTGGTTCGTAAGGAGCTTGAAGCTTATAGTTGTTCATCAACCTGTTAGCAGAAGGGTATTGCTATACTAAGAAATTTTTTCTCCAATTATTGAATTTTTCAAAGATTCTTTTAAGCCCCTAACAACCGCAATCATTGATATTAAATCATCTAATTTATTAACTACAGATCCAACGCCAACTGCTGAGGCTCCAGAGGATATTGCTAGTGGACAAGTTACTTGGCTTAATCCAGAGGCACTCATGATTGGTATATTCAGAGATTGTTTCTTAAATTCTTGGTGAATAGCATAGGTAGCTGCAAGAGTTGGTACTGATTTTTCAAAAAAACCTTGAATTCCTGAAGAGTAAGGGGTAGAACTGGTGCCACCTTCTGTTTGAATAATATCAACACCTTCTTCCACTAGCTTTATAGCAAGATCAACTTGTTTATCAATAGGCATAGTATGAGGAACAGTTACTGATAAAGGAACATTAGGCAATAAATCCCTCGTCTCTTTTGTAATGTTTAAAACTTTTTTATCTGTAAAATTAATGCCTTTTTCATAAAAAGTATCGTAATTTCCTATTTCAATTAAAGATGCTCCTGCTTTTACAGAATCTTGAAAAGATTTGGGAACTACTGAACTAACACAAACAGGTAGTGTTGAATTCTTAAGCGCTAAATCAACTAGTTCAGGTTTACAAGCAATATCGATAAGATCTGCAGCTCCTAATGAAGCAGCCTCAACTATTATTTTCACAGATTGAACATCGAAATTATTCAATCCTGAAATAATTTTGAGTAAAGATTTGCTTCTTAACTCTTCTTTGATTTTTTGTGGCAAAAGATTAATCAGACTCATTTACTTAATGAATTTATTACCCGATTGTGACATTGTTTTAGTAAAACAGTGCATTTTTTAAAAAATATTATCTGAGCAACACAAAATGACTGATAAAAAATTAACTCAGAAAAATTGGTCATCATGGCATCATCAGCTTCATAAGGAGATTCTTACCAAAAAAATATTAATTCCCAAAGGATCCAATATTTTAATAAGTGTTTCCGGGGGTCAAGATTCAATGGCCTTATTAACCCTAATTAATGACCTAAAAAAACTACATAATTGGTCTATTAGTGTTTGGCATGGTGATCATCAGTGGCACGAAAAATCATCACTATATGCTCTTGAATTAAGAGATTATTGCGAATATAAAAATATTTCATTCTCTTTTGATCAAGCAAATAAAGAAAGTATTTCTTCAGAAGAAAAAGCACGAGAATGGAGATATAAAAAATTATGTGAAAGAGCCAAAACTTTATTAAATACAAACCAGCAAAAACATAATATTTATTTGTTAACTGGTCACACAAGTAGTGATAATGCAGAAACATTTATCCTCAATTTATCTAGAGGAAGCAATTTTGCAGGTCTGAGTAATATTGAGAGTAAAAGATTAATAGAAAATCAAATTTTTCTAATAAGACCAATATTAATTTTCAGTAGGGAAGATACAAAACAATTTTGCAATGATATGAAGATCCCAGTCTGGGAAGATCCTACAAATTCAGATCTTAAATTAAAAAGAAATTTAGTGAGAAAAAAAATTATTCCTTCCTTAGAAGGCATCTATCCTGGTTGTTCTGAAAGGATAAATAATTTTTCCCAAAAAATGAGCAAATACAATAATGAACGTAATGATCTTAGTGAACTAGCGTATTTATATTGTAAAAATGCAAAAGGTATCGATAGAAATCTCCTAAATAGTATGTGTATTGAAGCGAGGTGCACAATCTTAAATAGATTTTTGAAAGAAATATCTCCAAAGCAATGTAGTTCTAAAAATCTAACAAAATTAGCAACTTCAATTTATGAAAAAAATAAAGGTCAAATTAATTTTCAAGAGTTTTTAAAAATCGTTTGGGATAAAAACTTTATAAATTTTGAAAAAAGTTAAGATGTTACAGCAGATCTTCTTCTTCTAGTTCTACCTTCAAATGAATCTTCTGTAGCAGTCTCAGCTGATGAATTCTGTGAAACTTTTGGACTTTTTTGGGTATTTTGTGGGTTATTTGAACTCTTAGGATGATTATTGTTTGATTTCTTATGGAAATTATTATTATTTCTATTTCTATTGGAGAAATTTTGCTCTTCGGTAATCTTTGGAATATAAGCACGAGTTCCACTTGGAGCAGGTTGAACTAAACACAAAATAAGTGGTTCAACTTGTAATTCTCTTCTCATTCTTCTCGATAAACCATTTTCAATTTCTCTTTGTACACCAATCCAATCAACCTCAAAATTATTTGGCCCAGTTTGTCTGGATAATTGTTTCCATCTATTTTCTAAGACCCAGCTTATTTCTCGTTCTGTCCACATAGACATTTTTCTTGGCTCTGCAGTAGTAACAACTCCTCTTAAATTAACTCTAGGAGGCGCAACCATATTCCCATCTGTACTAATAGGAGCTAAAACAGTTACTACACCATCCCCAGCTAATTGCTGTCTCTCCTTTAATACTCGAGCATCTACTATCCCATTTCGTGAGTTATCAAGCAGTTCAACACCAGCTTTTACGGGATCACCCTTTTGAATAGAATTAGGTGTTAACTCAACTACATCTCCATTTTCAATAATTAAAATATTGTCCTTTGGAACCCCCATAGTTTGTGCACTCTTGCCATGACAAACAAGCATTCTATGTTCTCCATGAACAGGAACAAAAAACTTAGGTTTTGCGAGTGCCAACATTAACTTTTGATCTTCTTGAAAACCATGACCAGAAACATGAATATTCTCACCCTTTCCATAAACAACCTTTGCTCCGAGTTTCATTAATCTATCTATTGTATTAACAACAGAAATAGTATTACCAGGAATTGGGCTGGCTGAAAAAATTACAGTATCAGTAGTTTTAAGACGAACATGCTGATGTTCACCACGAGAGATTCTGCTTAACGCTGCTAAGGGTTCTCCTTGACTTCCCGTCATTAATAATAAGGTCTCCCTATCTGGCAAATCTCTAATTTGCTTGATAGGAACAAACAAATCATCTGGGCATTTCATATAACCAATATCTCTAGCCTTAGCAATAACATTTATCATAGATCTACCTAATAAACCGACCTTTCTTCCATGTTTCATAGCCAATTCTAAGATCATTGTCACTCTATGAACAGAACTAGCAAAAGTGGTAAGTATAACTCGTTCTTTTGCATCTGCAATATGTTTTTCTAAAGAGGGATAGATAGTCTTTTCAGAAGGACAAAAACCTGGAACTTCGGCATTAGTCGAATCACTAAACATGCATAAAACACCCTTCTCTCCGTAATGCACCATTCTTTCAATATCAAATTGCTCTCCATCTACTGGCATATGATCAAACTTAAAATCTCCCGTAAAAATAATAGTACCAACAGGCGTTGTAACTGCTAAAGAAAAGCTATCGCAAATAGAATGGGTATTTCGAATAAATTCAACAGAAAAATGTTGTCCTACTTTTACAACATCTCTTGGATTTACTGTCTGTATAGTTGTTCTATCAGATACCCCGGCTTCCTCCATTTTTCCTCTAAGCATTGACATTGCCAGTCTTGGGCCATAAATAATCGGAATATTAAAATGCTTTAGATGATGAGAAATACCTCCAATATGATCCTCATGTCCGTGAGTGACAATCATTCCTTTTATTCTTCTTTGATTTTCTTTTAAAAAAGTTGTATCAGGCATAACAACGTTTACGCCATGCATACCATCAGATGGGAAAGCTAGGCCAGCATCAACAAGCATTAATTCATCACCATATTCAAAAACACAAGTGTTTTTTCCTATCTCATGCAGTCCTCCAAGAGGTATTACTCGTAGAGATGGCGTATTACTTTTAGATCTAGATGAATCATGAGTAGATCTATTTACAGTTGAATTTGTACTTGATTGCATAATTTTGAAATTTATAAAGGCCTGCTTGTAATCAAATAAGGTTTATTTAAATTTAATTATCAAGTTGAATATAATCCCTATTATAAGGATTTCAGGATAAAAGATAGTTGCTTTTTCATGTCAATGGTTAATGGTGACAAAGGACTTCTAGGATTACCTACAGCCCATCCCGATAGCTCTAAAGCAGCCTTAATTGGGATTGGATTAGTAGTCATAAAGAGTGCTTTAAAGAGAGGCTGAAGTTTTTCATGAATAGCAAGCGCATTGGAAACCTCTCCACTTTGAAAAGAATGAATCATCTCTTTCAATTGCAATCCCACTAAATGACTTGCAACGCTTACTACTCCTACAGCACCTACAGATAACATTGGAAGCAACAAAGAATCGTCGCCACTATATACAGAGAGTTTAGAGCCACAAATAGCTCTTAATTCTGTTACTTCTTCTATTCTACCGCTTGCAGCTTTAATACTGAGAATATTTGAGAAATCCATAAGTTTCTTCACAGTATCAGGTAATAAATTGCATCCTGTCCTTCCAGGAATGTTATAAAGCATAAGAGGCAAATTCTTTGCAGAATTAGCTATAGAACTGAAATGTTTATAAAGACCGTCTTGAGGTGGCTTATTGTAATATGGAACAACGACCAAAGCACCGTCGGCACCAGAGTCGTAAGCTTTTTTTGTAGCTTCCACAGCCTCGCTTGTACAGTTACTACCAGTGCCAACTATTACTTTACAGGTTGCATCCAAAGATCCTTTTACCGCAATAAATAAATCATGCTGTTCCGCCCATGAAAGAGTAGGAGATTCTCCAGTAGTACCACATAGCACAATTCCATCGGAACCATTCTCAAAAAGATAATTTGCTAGTTTTATAGCAAGTTCATAGTCTACATCTCCATTTTCAGTGAATGGAGTAACCATTGCAGTCAATATTCTTCCAAATAGCGGATTATTATACTCAGTTTTGTCTGTGATCATTTTTTTGGAACTAATAACTCAGCTATTTGAACAGCATTAAGAGCTGCTCCTTTTCTTATTTGATCTCCACATAACCATAATTCTAATCCATTAGGCTGACTTATATCAGTTCTTAGCCTGCCAACAGCAACATTATCCCTTCCCATAACATCATTTGGCATAGGAAATCTATTATTTTTGTAATCCTCAATAAGTTCAATTCCAGGAGATTTTTTTAATTCTTCAAGAGCATCTTTAGGCTCAACTACACCAGCAAATTCAATATTGATCGATTCAGAATGTGCTCTTAGTACTGGGACTCGAACACATGTAGCAGAGAGCTTTAAATCAGCGATATTTAATATTTTCCTAGTCTCATTAACCATTTTCATCTCTTCTTCGCAGTAATTATTTGCAAGCATGGGTGAATTATGCAAAAACAAATTAAAAGCAAGTGAGTATGGCAAAACTTCACTTTTTTGAGGATTACCCCGAAGATATTTTTCAGTTAAAAGTTTTAGTTCCTCCATCGCCAATTGGCCTGCACCACTTACGGATTGATATGTTGAGACAACTACTCTTTGAATAGTCGAAAGTTTATTTAACGGAGCTAAAACTAACGTCAGCAAAATGGTAGTGCAGTTTGGATTCGCTATTACCCCATCATGGTTAATTACGTCACTACCATTAACTTCAGGAACTATAAGAGGTACATTATTATCTAATCTGAAAGCACTTGAATTATCTATCAATAAAGCATTTTGTTCCTTAATGGTAGACAACCATTTTTTTGAAATACTTCCACCGGCTGAAGCTAAAACTAAATCAAGATTCAGAAATTCTTCCTTAGTTGTTTTTTTTGTAACTAATTCTTCACCTTTCCAAATAATTTTTTTTCCTTCTGAACGCTCTGATGAAAGCAAGACCAATTCTGATATTGGGAAATCACGTTGTTCAAGAATTTTGAGTAATTCAGATCCCACAGCACCTGAAGATCCTAAAACAGCAACTTTTAATGGCCTATCCGGCAAAAACGGAGATTGTCTCACACTTTAAAATGATTTTTATAAATAGTTTTATAAATAGTTTGACTATTTTTTTTACTTTATCAAAAAAATAACTTTCAAGGAAATCACATAATGTGAAATAATTAAGTTTCGGCTTTTAGTAATAAATAAAAAAATGGCTAAAGAAGCATTAATAGTCAAAACAACTCCTCTGCCTCAAAGTAGAATCTCATTTGAATTGGAAATACCATCTGAGACTTGCAAAACTTGTGTTAATGAAACAATCAGTTCTATCAGTCGTTCAGCTAAAATTCCAGGATTTAGACTTGGTAAAATTCCCAAACAAGTCTTAATCCAAAGGATTGGCATAACACAATTACATGCTTCTGCTCTAGAAAAAATTATTGATAAATCATGGCAAGAAGCGTTAAAAATAAAATCTATAGAACCACTAAGTGAACCAGAATTGGTAGATGGATTTGAATCTTTACTTGCAAAGTTTAGTCCTGAAAAATCACTTAAGGTTACTCTTCAAACTGATGTTGCCCCAGAATTAAAACTTAAAAAATCCAAAGGACTAAGTATTGAAATATCAAAAACAAAGTTTGATCCTAAGTCAATAGATGAAGCGCTAGAAAAATCTAGAAATCAGTTTGCAAACATTATTCCAGTTACCAATAGAGCAGCAAAATTAGGAGATATTGCTGTAGTTAGTTTCAAAGGAAAATATAAAGATTCTGGTAAAGAGATTGATGGTGGAACAAGTGAATCAATGGATCTTGAGTTAGAAAAGAACAAAATGATTCCCGGTTTCGTGGAGGGAATTGTCAAGATGAAAATTGGTGATACTAAAACACTTAACCTTAAATTCCCTGAAGATTATTCTCATGAGAATTCAAGAGGCAAAGAGGCAATCTTTGAAGTAAATCTTAAGGATCTTAAGGAAAAAGAATTGCCTGAACTTAATGACGATTTTGCAAAACAGTCTGGCAACAAAGAATCATTAAAAGAGTTAAAGAAAGATATCGAAAAGCAACTTAAAGACAATTTTGAAAAAACTCAAAAAGATATCAAAATTGAAGCTTTACTAGATGCCTTAACAAACGAATTGGTTGCTGAAATTCCAAAATCTATGATTGATATAGAAGTGAGGA